>PLST01000333.1 GCA_003164255.1 Acidobacteriaceae bacterium
GAGCCATCTGCCATCGCAATGCAGTTTTTGGCACCACCGAGGCGGTATTTCTTTCCACGCGACTGGTGGAAGACCGATTCGGAATGGCCTTTGAGTTCTTCATCAACGTGGCGCACAACTTTGTTGAGGCAGCGGGTGTGCCGGAGAGTTTTTCAACGCTCGTCTGGTCGCAGGCAGAGGCACAGGTCCGTGGCGAAACCAGCCAGGATGCGTGGGAGACACGGCGTCGTGCGCTGGACATTGTGGCCGGACAAAAGGGAATTGACGAGCGCGCCCGCAACACGTTTTTCGAGTCAACTTTTTCCGATGCGCTGGCCGTGTACATGTTGTCGCTGGCTGTTGACTTCGACTACCACGATCTTCGCGAGCGCGAGTACCCGCTGCTGTCCGCTCCCGCGCTGGCTGAGCGCCTGCGCCACGTAGCCGGCCTTTTCCCGACGAATGCCGGCTACGATTTCCAGATTCTTTACAGAAGAAAAGGCTGACGGCCCCCGGTGCCGGGGCCAGAATTCAGATGGGCATTATTGCAATCCGGCCTCCGCCCGTGCACAGAATCACCAGGTTCATCGCCACAAATATCAGGTCGTAATGCCATCCCATCGACTTCTCGCCCCAGAAGCCGGTCTTCCACTTTGCCACCTTCATATAAATCGCGCCCAGCATCACCAGGGTCAATCCCAGCGCAGCCCATTGCGTCAGCACGCCCGCCACTATCGCAAATGCGCCCGCCAGTTCCGCCGCGCCCAGAAACACCGTGAACCCCACGCTCAGGCCCAGGCTCTCAGCCCGCTGCCGTGGCGACTTGAGGTGCTGGAATCCGCTGCTTCCAAACACCACTGCTACCATTACGCGCAGCAGGAACAGGCTCCAGTCCGCATAGTGCAACGTGCAGGTTATCTGAAACATGGCACCCACCTCAGCTTGCGTACAGGTTCGCGTTGATAAAGCGATTGCGGAGCTTCCCTTTAGGGTCGTAGTGGCTCATGAGCTTGCGGAAATCGGGCAGCCGCGCGTAGCAGGGCTCCAATTGAGCCTCATTAAGCGTGAACAGCTTGCCCCAGTGCGGGCGCGGAGCGAATGGTTTGAGCGCGGCTTCGATCAGCGGCAATACCTGTTTGACTTCAGGCCATTCCGGTTTCCAAGTGAAGTGAATTGCAAGTGATTTGCGCTGATAGGCCATGCTCATCCAGAGTTCGTCGGCTGCGATGGTGCGGAGTTCGGTGACGAAGAGGTGCGGGGAAATTTTGTCGTGCAATTTTTCCACTGCGAGGACGGCTTCGAAGCCGCGATCGTAAGGGACGAAGTATTCAGATTGCAGTTCCTGGCCGCTTGAGGGGGTTTGACCGATGCGGAAATGGGGTAGGCGATCGTACCAGGGACCGGGAATCCCCTCTTGTTCCGTGCAGCTTACAGCGGGGTGGTCGGCGAGCGGGTGAAGTTTTTGTGTGGCGAGTTTTGCGCCGAAAAGCTCGGGCTGCCACTGATTGCTGTCGCCTTCAGCGAGACGGCGCTTGACCCAGACCTGGGTGGCACGATGCTGCTCCCAATCAGTGAAGACGCTGACGCTGTAGCCGCTAGAAAAGATCTCGTCGAAGTGGCGGCCGAGCTGGTCGAAGCTGAGTTCGCGATAAACCGATTGCGCGACTTTGTAGGTTGGCTGCAGGTCAAGCGTGGTGCGCGTGACGACGCCGAGCGAGCCGAGGGCCACCACGGCGGCGAGGAAGCTGTCGCCGTCTTTCTGGCGGGAGAGGTGGATGAGGCCTCCATCGGCCGTTGCGATTTCAAGGGCGGAGACGGCGGTGGCGAGGTTGCCGTTGTGCACGCCGGAGCCGTGCGTGCCGGTGGCGCAGGCGCCGGCGACGGTGATGTGAGGGAGCGAAGCGAGGTTGTGCAGCGCATAGCCGCGCTGGTCGAGCCAGGGGGCGAGCTGGCTGTACGTGACGCCGCCGCCCACGGTTACAGTGCGGGATTTTTCGTCGAGCTCGATGCTGTCGAGATTCGCGACGGAGATCTGTTCGTACTCACTGTCGGCGATGGTGTTGAAGGAGTGGCAGGTGCCGAGTGCGCGAAGTCGGTTGGCGCTCTTGAGGGCTGCGCGGAGTTCGTCGACGGTGGCCGGAGACTGGAGGTTGGCGGTGCTGTAGGTCTGGTTGCCGGCCCAGTTGGTGCGCGGGACAGGAGTGGGCTGAGCGACGCCAGCCACGCGCGAGAGGAGGGAGCCGGCGACCAGTGTGCCGGTTGTCTTGAGGAATTCACGCTTATCCATTGGTTGTTGACGACCTCACTTGACTGGCCGCGGCGAAGGGGTGGCTGCGGCTGCCGGAACAGGATAGGGGTTGAGCGTGAGGAGAGGCAAATGGAGATCGGCCTCAATCGAGCGCGTTGAGGCGTGCGAGGATCTCCGTGGGCAGGGCGAGTTGGGCTGCGGCCAGGTTTTCGCGCAGGTGTTGGACGGAGGAGGTGCCGGGGATGAGGAGGATGTTGGGGGAGCGGTGGAGGAGCCAGGCGAGCGCTACCTGCATGGGCGTGGCGTTGAGTTCGGCGGCGACGGCGGAGAGCGTGGCGGATTGGAGCGGGGTGAAGCCGCCGAGCGGGAAGAAGGGGACGTAGGCAATGCCGTCGGCGGCTAGCTCATGGATGAGTGCGTCGTCGTGGCGCTGCACCAGGTTGTAGTGGTTCTGCACACAGACGATGGGAGCGAGGTCGCGGGCCTGCTGGATTTGTTTTGAGGTGACGTTGCTGACGCCGAGATGACGGATGAGCCCTTGGTCTTGCAGTTTGGCGAGAGTGGTGATTTGCTCCTCGACCGGCCCGTCGCCGGGGCCATGGCCCTCGCCGAAGAAGCGCATGTTGACGACGTCGAGGGCATCGAGCGAGAGGTTGCGGAGATTGTCGTGGACGGCTGAGACGAGTTCGGCTGGGGACGTCGCCGCATGCCAGGATCCCTGCGGGCCGCGACGGCCGCCCACCTTGGTGACGAGGGTGAGGCCGGCAGGATAGGGGTGGAGCGCTTCGCGAATGACCTGGTTGGTGATGTGAGGGCCGTAGTAGTCGCAGGTGTCGATGTGATTGACGCCGGCGGCTACGGCTTCGCGGAGGACGCGGACGGCTTCGGGGCGGTCTTTGGGTGGGCCGAAGATGCCCGGACCGGCGAGTTGCATGGCGCCGTAGCCCATGCGGTGGACGGTGATGGTGGTGTTGGGGAATGTGAAGGTGCCGCCTAGTTGTTGTGGGTTTGACATTGTGGTCTCCGTGTTGTGGGTGGTTCGGTTGTCAACTTTCAGCTCTCGGCCCGGAATTGTCGGGTGGGCTGCATCCTCTCCCGGGTGCCCAAACGCGAGGCACCCGGGGCACCCGTCTTTTGTTCAGGGTCGCGGCGTGTTTTAGAGGCCGGTCATTTTTTCCAGGCGCTCGGGATAGCGCGCGCCTTCTGCCTGCAACTTGTTTGCGCCTTCGTTGATGGTAGCTAGATCAGCGGGGGTTAGTTCGATATTGACTGCGCCGATGTTCTCTTCGAGGCGCGAGAGTTTGGTGGTGCCTGGGATGGGAACGATCCAGGGCTTTTGCGCGAGGAGCCAGGCGAGGGCGATCTGCGCGGGCGTGGCGTTCTTTTCCTTTGCTACCGACACGAGCAGATCGACGAATTGCTGGTTGACCTTCAAGGCTTCAGGCGTGAAGCGCGGAAGGCTGGCGCGGAAGTCGGATTTATCGAGTTGATCGTTGGATGTNNTCTTCGGGTTTGCGCCACCAGAGCGAGTACTCGTTTTGGAGCGCGGCCACGGGCTGCACGGCGTGGGCGCGGCGGATGGTCTTGGCGCCGGCTTCCGACAGGCCGAAGTGTTTGACCTTGCCGGCCTGGATGAGTTCCTTTACGGCTCCGGCGACGTCTTCGATGGGAACATCGGGATCGACGCGGTGCTGATAGAAGAGGTCGATGGAGTCGATGTTGAGGCGCTTGAGCGAGGCGTCGGCGACCTGGCGGATGCGCTCGGGGCGGCTGTTGAGGCCCTGCCAGCCGGGACTTCCGTCGAGGTTGAGATTGAAGCCGAACTTGGTGGCGATGACGACCTTGTCGCGGACGGACGAGAGCGCCTTGCCGAGGAGGATCTCGTTTGAAAAGGGGCCGTAGACTTCTGCGGTGTCAAAGAAGGTGATGCCCCGGTCGACGGCGGCATGGAGAAGAGAGATCATGTCTTTCTCTTCAGGGTGGGGCAGATACGAGAAGGTCATGCCCATGCAGCCGAGCCCGAGGGCGGATACTTCAAGACCGGTGGAACCTAACTTGCGCTTTTGCATTGGTGCTCCTTTTGATGCGTGGATCGAGTTAGCTGGATCTTGGTTTAGGGTCGAAAGCCGTGAAGTCGTGTTCGAGTCGATGCCCGGGGTGGAGTTTGTTCTTCCCAGGTCCCCAAAGGCGAGGAACCTGGGGCACCCGCACAGTTTCCGTCAATCTTTCGAAAAGCAACGGCAAAGGCCGGAGGGTGGTTTGTTCATCCCCGGTCCCCGAAAGCTAGGGACCGGGGGCACCCGGTGGTTGTTGGTTAGATTTACGCGGATTTGAGTGAGGCCATGTCGATGGAGAAGCGGTATTTGACGTCGGACTTGAGAAGACGCTCGTAGGCTTCGTTGATTTTTTGCGCGGGAATGACTTCGACGTCGGAGGTGATGTTGTGCTGGCCGCAGAAGTCGAGCATTTCCTGGGTTTCTGCGATGCCGCCGATGAGGGAACCGGAGAAGCTGCGGCGCTTGAAGATCAAGCCCATTGCG
>PLST01000008.1 GCA_003164255.1 Acidobacteriaceae bacterium
CTCCTGTGACCCGAGGCTTACACAGTCAATAATCTCCGAGGATAGCCCACGCCGCAGCGTCCGTCGCGCCAGCGACTTAGTCCAAACGCCGTAGGATCTAGGAATGCCATTGCACGCATTTTGCTGCTCAATCCACTTGGATGATTAGTCGGCTTTGCGTCAAGTTGGTTTCGCGGAAACGAGCCCGCACTCCATTTGCCGCGAAGCCGGTTTTACGCCCACTTGGCGAGAACAGTGATCGCCTTGAATAGCTCGATGGGCGCGTTGGCCTGATATCGCGAATCGAGCGTCGCCCGAACTAGACAGCTCTAATCGGTGCCTGCGGTAGCCTCAGCGTGCGCTCTGGGAGCATTTCTTCTCAATTGTGCTCGAGTTGGAACAGTTTTATGCCACAGTTAAGTGAAACGGGCGCATCGCTCAAAGAGTATCTGCTGAAGGAATTCGATCAGCTCATGCAAAAGCGCGGCTAGCCGCTCTGAAGTATTTCCCAAACAATTGACTGGCAGCGAGAAGCGAAGACGGCGACAATAGTAAAAACCCAAGTGCCTCCTGGAGAAAACGATGCACGCTCCCGAATCTGAAGAAGAACACATCGCCGAGAGGTCCGGGCAAGGCCGAGCACGAGAGGACTTGGAGAAAACCCTGGCAGAGGCGAGGTTGTCGGAGGCATGGCTTCGCAAGATTATCGACACGATCCCCACGCAGGCCTACTGCAATCTGCCCGACGGAACCAACGAGTTTTCGAACAAACGTTGGCAGGACTATACGGGTTTAACCTCTGAAGAGTCGAGCGGATGGGGATGGCAAGCTGCGTTTCATCCCGAAGACTTGCCGAGGACCATGGATACATGGAGGGCGCTGCTGGCCGCGGGCGAACCCGGTGATAATCAGGCGCGTCTTCGCCGCCATGATGGAGTGTATCGTTGGTTTCTTTTTCGTTGCGAGCCGCTGCACGATGAGACGGGCAAGATCGTCAGGTGGTACGGAATCGCCACTGACATCGACGATCTCAAGCGAACCGAAGAGAAACTGCGAGACGAGGAGCGTGAGCTTCGTCAAATTACCGACGCAATTGCGCAGACCATAGGTGTGCTGAACCCGAGCGGTGTGGTGCTCTATGCCAACCAAGCGACGCTAGACTTTACCGGCTTGGCTGCCGAAGACCTGCTTTTACCTAGCTTTCGCGAACGAATGTTCCACCCCGAGGACCTAGTGCGGTTGGGGCAAGAGCGAAAGGACGCCCTTGAATGCGGCCTTCCCTTTGAATTCGAACAACGAGCACTGAGGAAGGACGGGCAATATCGCTGGTTCCTGATTCGTTATAACCCTTTCCGCGATGAGCAGGGCCGTCTTCTCCGCTGGTATGTTACGGGCACCGACATTGAGGACCTGAAGCGCACGGAGTCTTTGTTGGAAGCGGAACGCGACCGCTTGCGCTTACTGCTGGAGATTGAGCAGGCACTCGTCGCTAACCTGGATCTCAAAAGTCTCTTTGAGTCGTTAGCGGAAAGACTGCGAGACGTCACCGGTTGCAATCTGATTGGTCTCTCGCTGCCCGATCCAGCAAACGGTCAACTTCGGCAACGCATGGTGAACTATGGCGAAGGCCGAGGCGCGATCAAGGTAGGAATGGTAGTTCCAATGTATGGATCCGCCTCCGGAAAGGCCTTTCGAACACGCGAGCTGGTGTACATGGACGGCTCTCAAGGGGACAAGCCAAACCCCGAGATTTACGACACACCGGAAGGCAAGCGCTTCTATCAGCTGCTGCTGACGGAAGGCGTTCCAAGCGGATATTTCTTGCCGTTGGTTCACAAGGGCGCGGTAATTGCTGTCCTTCAGCTCACAAAGTACGCCGGAGTCAAATTCAAAACACAACAAGCCGACTTCTTGAAGGCATTGGCCGGGCAACTGTCTATCGCCGTTGCGAACGCCCTCGAACATGATGCGATTGTTGCTTCGCGCGACCAATTAGCCCGCGAGCAGATCTATCTGCGGGAAGAGATCGAACGGACTTCGATGTTTGAGGAAATCGTGGGCTCCTCCGATGCATTGCGCCGAGCCTTGGGGCAAGTTTCGAAAGTGGCTCCCACCGATTCCACCGTGCTGATCCTGGGCGAAACCGGGACTGGAAAGGAGCTGCTGGCCCGCGCGATTCATAACCGCTCCCGCCGCTCAAAGAAAGCCTTTATTCAGGTGAACTGCGCGGCTATTCCCCAGTCACTCATCGCGTCCGAACTGTTCGGACATGAAAAAGGATCGTTCACGGGAGCGCTTCAACGCCGCGTGGGCCGCTTTGAATTGGCCGACGGAGGTACCATTTTCCTCGACGAAGTAGGCGAGCTTCCGCCCGAGACACAGATCGCGCTACTGCGCGTTTTACAAGAACGTGAATTTGAACGAGTTGGCGGGAGCCAAACCATTGCGGTGGACGTACGAGTGATAGCGGCGACAAACAGAGACCTCGATGCGGCAATAGCCGATGGCATGTTCCGGCAGGATCTTTTCTACCGCCTTAATGTCTTTCCGATTCGAGTGCCGCCTTTGCGCGAACGTATTGGGGATATCTCGTTACTGGTCGGATATCTGATCGATCGTTACGCGCAGAAGGCGGGAAAGAAAATTCGGCATGTAGACAAGCAGACCATGGACCTTTTCCGCGCCTACGAATGGCCAGGCAATGTACGGGAGTTGCAGAACGTGGTTGAGCGCGCGGTCATCCTATGCGAAGGCGAGACTTTTTCGGTGGACGAAGCCTGGCTTACACGAGCGATTCCAAAGGCAGCCGCAAAATCTGTCCCGCTGGTCGCCAATCTGGTTGAGCGAGAAAAGGAAATGATTGAGAAGGCGCTGCGGGATTCCGAGGGCGTAATCGGCGGTCCAGGCGGCGCGGCTTCCAAGCTCGGAGTTCCCCGG
This sequence comes from Acidobacteriaceae bacterium, assembly GCA_003164255.1. Classification (GTDB taxonomy): domain Bacteria; phylum Acidobacteriota; class Terriglobia; order Terriglobales; family Acidobacteriaceae; genus Telmatobacter. The sequence goes on from PLST01000008.1 coordinate 2,917, forward strand.
CAGACGCTCGAATCGAAGATAAGAAAATTAGGAATTAATCGGTATCGCTACAAGACCTCTTGATCGCCGGCTCCCTCCCAATCTTCATCCCTGAGTGTTTCAAGCGGCGCCAGCTGTGCGTTTGCTCAGACTAGGTACGGCCGAACGACGCGATTCGCGTCGGCACGCCGAAACTCGACGAGTCCAGGCCGAAGTTTCAGCGAACGCCGAATGTTCGGCCCACTCGCCCTCGTGCAAGCCTCTTTTAATCAATGAGTTAGAAATGGAATTCTTCGTGCCTTATTCATTGGCATAGGCCCTAACAACATGACGCTGAAAATCGAGAGCCATTCAGAAGATGGCGGCACAACAATCAGGCTGATAGGTCGGATGCAAGAGGAGCACTTGGATGAAGTGAAGGCACAGATTGAAAAAGGCAGGCCGAAGATTGCATTAGACCTGGAGCAACTCAGTCTGGTGGACGTCAAGGCGGTTCGCTTTCTCGCTGTGTGCGAAACCGAAGGAATCCGTATCGTCCGCTGTTCGCCTTACATCAGGGATTGGATCGATAAGGAGGCGCATCCCCAAAGGTAAGTTCGGCGGGGAGACAGGCGTCAACTTCAATCGAAGAAGACTGTATGAACCGGTGCGCCATGCCGGCTCATGAAGTGAAGAATGCGCCGCAGAACCCGGAACTCCGTCGCACGTTTCACGAAAGTTCGTTGTTGAAATGGGGTCAATTCGCATGGGAGACCTTTATGACTGGCCCGCCGGGTGGAGGACCATCGCCGCACGCAGCATCCATCGCCGCAGTCCGGCGGCCGGGGACAATCGTTTCGGTTGGCTCTCCAGTTTCGGTTGTCGCTCCGCCGGAATGGACGATGGAAGGTCTACCGGAAGAATGGCAAGTCCAGTTTCGAAGCTTACGGGAGTGGATTTGTCAGTTGTTGATCAAGAATCAACAACTGAGGATGGCGCTCATGGAGATGAAGGGGAAAGAGCCCGGGGATGACAGCAATGGCAACGCATAAATCAGTCGAAGCAATCCGGCCGAATCACTCAGACCTTCCTGAGTCCCTTCATTGCGTGGGCGAAAATCTCATCGACATAAGCATCCGACAAAGGCCCCGTGCCCATCTGGAGGCGGTAATAGATGGGGGCGTAAAGAATGTCGATCATTGCATCGGGGTCCACGTCCGGGCGCAGAAATCCGTCCTTAATTCCTTGTTGAAAATAGGCGATGGCCATTTTACGTCTTGGCATTGTCCACCTGTCACGCAGTTCAACGGCGAGCCTGGGGTCAAATTGAGCCTCGGCGAGCAGTGCTCGGATAAGGGCCCCGTCCTTGCCGCGGAAGAGCTTCGCCATCGAGCGCATCTGCAGCCGTATGCTCTCCGTATAACTCTGGGCAGGCAGGAAGAGCGTACCTGGGTCTACGCGGGCCACAAACGCGTCCATGACGATCGCGGCCTTGTTGCACCACCTCCGGTAGATTGTCATGCGGCCGACGTTGGCTCTGGCGGCGATATCGTCCATGCTGATGGCCCTAAAGCCGCTTTCCAGCGCAAGGTCGACAGCGGCCTTCAAGATTGCCTGCTGAATGCGCGGGCTTCTGGGTCGGCCCCCGCTCGAGGTCTGCGCTCCTGTTTGCTTTCTCGCCGGTTCCATGGTGCTCCTAAAGAAAAAGAGAAAACTCCTGAATCCTGAATGGTACATTGTGTATCGAAAGAAATGCCATGGATACGATACAGCTCGTATCGATCCGGAGAAAGGGAACAAGAACATGTTGAACGAGGAAACTTTAGTTGCCGTTGCCATCG
>PLST01000414.1 GCA_003164255.1 Acidobacteriaceae bacterium
GTCCTCAATATGAACGACCACGGATTCAAGGTCGCCGTCTTCAACCGCACCGTGTCCAAGGTCGACGACTTCATCGCCAACGAAGCCAAGGGAACCCAGGTCGTCGGCACCCACTCCGTCGAGGAACTCGCCTCCCTGCTCAAGCGCCCGCGCCGCGTCATGCTCATGGTCAAGGCCGGCGACACAGTCGACCAGATGATCGACCACATCCTGCCCTCTCTCGAGGCCGGCGACATCATCATCGACGGCGGCAACTCGCTCTTCACTGATTCCAATCGCCGCACCAAGGCACTAGCCGAAAAAGGCATCCTCTTCATCGGCACCGGCGTCTCCGGCGGCGAAGAAGGTGCGCGCCGCGGACCCTCCATCATGCCCGGCGGCAACCCCGACGCATGGCCTCACGTAAAAGAAATCTTCCAGGCCATCGCCGCCAAGGTCGAGGATGGAACTCCCTGCTGCGACTGGGTCGGCGAAAACGGCGCAGGTCACTTCGTCAAGATGGTCCACAANNTACGACCTGCTCCAGCACGGCCTCGGCCTCTCCGCCGACGAGCTTCACACCGTCTTCGCAGACTGGAACAAAGGCGAGCTCGACAGCTACCTCATCGAAATCTCCCGCGACATCTTTGCCAAGAAGGATGAAGACGGCCAGCCGCTCGTCGACAAGATTCTCGACACCGCCGGACAGAAAGGCACCGGCAAGTGGACCGTCATCAGCGCCCTCGACACCGGCCAGCCCGTCACCCTCATCGGCGAGTCCGTCTTCGCGCGCTGCCTCTCGGCTCTCAAGGACGAGCGCNNCGCCGCGCCCTCTACTGCTCCAAAATCATCTCCTACGCACAGGGCTACATGCTCCTCCGCGCCGCTGCAAAAGAGAATGGCTGGAACCTCAACATGGGCGGCATCGCCCTCATGTGGCGCGGTGGTTGCATCATCCGCAGCGCCTTCCTCGGCGACATCAAAGCCGCCTTCGACAAAAAGAAGAAGCTCGACAACCTGCTCCTCGACAAGTTCTTCTCCCGCGCCGTCAACAAGTACCAGGCCTCCTGGCGCAAAGCCGTCACCGCCGCCATCAAGCTCGGCGTGCCCACCCCGGCCTTCTCCACCGCCCTCGCCTTCTTCGACGGCTATCGCGCCGCACGCCTGCCCGCCAATCTCCTCCAGGCCCAGCGCGACTACTTCGGCGCACACACCTACGAGCGCGTCGATCAGCCCCGCGGACAGTTCTTCCACACCAACTGGACCGGCAAAGGCGGCCGCGTCTCCTCCTCCACCTACACCGTCTAGAAAAAATCAGCGAGCCCGCACGGCCCGCCGAACATTTCAAATCATCAGCAAAAAGGCCAGGCTCCCACACAAGGAACCTGGCCTTTAATTTTTCTTTTCTCCGCATACAGATCGGGTGCCCCTGGTCCCTCGCACTTGGGGACCAGGGATCGAACAAGAGCCCTGTGCCCAATTCATCGCGGATTTTCGCGATGAGTGGGCGGCGCAAGAACTCGCCACCGCCCCTTGCGTCTGGGCACGATGAAACCATCCCTCGCGCCTTGTATCAGGGTACGACTTCACAGCCTGCGGAAAAACTCCATCGGTGGAGTGGTTTGTATCAGGGCACGAGTTTACTCGTGCCGCAAAGGCCACAGAAGCAACGCCGGGCTTCAGCCCCTGCTAGTTTCCTCCGACCGCAAATGCCTTTTTTCGCAGGCTGTTCAGCCGTGCCGCAGACAACTCAAAACAGAATGGGCATCAGCCCCTGAGAAAACACTCGATCGAAACGACACAGCGCGCGTTCAAATTGCGCGCCCCTATCGCACGCCGCCCGCCTGCCCGCCCGGCCTCGTCGGCATCTGGGTTTGCACCTGCGTATACCCCGCCGGAACCTCAAAGTGCGAAGAATCAACCGGCGCCGATGAAAAATTCGACGTAGTAATCTGCGTCTCCATCAGGATTGCGCTCGTCTGCTGTGCCTGCGCACTATTGTTGTTCTGGTTGCTGTCCTGGTCATTGTTCTTCTTCTTGCCGAACCCAAACGGCATCATCGAGCCCAGCGCCGACTTCGCCACCTGTCCTCCGGTCGGCGCCGGCTGCTCGGGGGGCAGTGGCGCCTCNNCAGCATCTTGCTGAAGTCAAACCCAAGGCCCATCGTCGAGTCGCTCATCTTTGCCGCAAACCGCCTATAGAAATCGCGCACCTGGTCGTAGCCGGGAATCGCCGGCACCATCCACATGTCGTTCGTAATCGCCATGCTGCCCTGCTGCTGCGTCTGCGTATCGGTCGCATTCATCATCAGCGTCATCACCGCTTCGCTGCTCGCAAGACCGCTGATCTGCTTTTGCACGCCGGTGTTGCGCACCTTCACGTCGAAGCTCATCTTCACATTCTGCGCATCCGGATTGGCCGCCGCTTGAGTCGGCTGCTTGGCTGCCTGCTGCTGCATCTGTGCACGGGCATTTTCCATCGCCTGCTTCATCTGGGCAAACGTCGTCACACTGTACGTCTTTTTCTGAACGTCGATCTGCATCATCGTCTCCTTGTCCAGGTCGATGATCTCAATCGTCTCAGGCGACACATTGGCCAGCCGGTTGTCCTTCAGGTAGATGGTCGAAACAATGGGGTCGCCCATGTGCCGCGCCTGCGAGTTGAACATGCCCACAGACTTCATCATGTGCAGCAG
>PLST01000510.1 GCA_003164255.1 Acidobacteriaceae bacterium
ATCGCTTCCTGCTTGCCGCTGGCCGTGCCGTAGAGAGTTTGATAGTAGGCCAGCGCTACGTCGCCGTCGGGCGGATGGTCGGCGTAGAGGCGGCGGTAGATGCGCATGGCGTCGTCGTTGCGGCCCTGACGGGCGAGGTCGCCGGCCTGTCGCAATTCGTCGCCTGGCCCGTTGGCAGACATGGATTCGATTCTGGCGATGTTGGGATCGTTGGGATGGGCGCGGCGCAAACGCAGGAGGGCCACAGCGGCCTTTTGCTCGTCGCCGGTGAGTTTGTAGTCGCGGGCGAGGCCGGCAAGAGCTTCCGCATTGTCGGGCGTGGAGAGAAGAATTTGCTGCCAGATCTGGAGGGCGAGGTCGGCGCGGCCGCGGGCTTCAAGATCGCGGGCCTTGACCGCCAGGCCGGCGCGCGTGGCGTCGGCGGAGACGGATGGGGAGACGGATGCGGAGGATTTTTGAGCGTGTGCTGGCGGAACCGTCCACAGGAGACAGACTGCAACAAGCAAAAGTGCTTTCCAAGCTCCCCAGCGCACCCTCATCGGCGCTTCCATTCTACGTTCAGTTCGCCCCCGGGGCCAAACCGGAATCTGCGATCGAGAAAACCAGTAGCAAACAGGGTAAGATTCTGATCGTAATACGCTTTGTCCTTCCCATACAATCCCGAAGCTGCGTCTTTCTGTGCGCTTAGTCGGATCATCTGGCGGGCGATAGCGCGCGAGGAATCCGGGTAGGCGCGCAGATAAGGCATTACGGCCGCGGAAAAACCTACAGGTCCATCCTGCTCCCCTGGAATGCCCTGCTCACTCACCATTTCCCGGGGGACATCGTGATTGGCAAGAAAGCCGCTCATGGCGGGGACGGCTTGGAGGACGAGATCGCGGGAGGGATCGTGCGAGTCGATCATGCCGGCCCAGAGATAGACGCGGATGGCATCGTAGCTGCCGCCGGGACCTGCGGCATTGGGGCCGTTCTGGCTGGCATCTGAGGGTTTGGGCATGGGATAGAAGCCGTCGCCGGGTATGTATTCGACCCAATCCATGGCGTAACCATGAGGCGAACTCTGGGCGAGAAGACGTGGAATGCTCAGTACGATCTGCTGCCAGGGTCCGGCGGGATCGAGGGCCGCGAACCGCTCAAAAACGAAGATGGGCAGATAGCTGGGATTCAGGATCCAGTTGCTGCCGAGTTGGAAACCGGACGGGCCGGGCACGAGCATGGGGCCAAAGCCGGGAAGGCTCACGACTTCTTTGCTGGCGATGAGCGCGAGCATGTCGCGGCCAAGAGTGATGTCGGCGCTGGAATTCCAGAGGCGTCCGGCTTCAAGAAGCGTGTAGGCCATCCAGACGTCGGCGTCGGAGGCGGAGTTGGGGTCGAGGATTTTCCACTGGCCGTCCTTGTCCTTGCCCCATAGCCAGGCAGGGAGATGGGTGTTGAGATCGCCGCTGGCGAGATTCTTCTCGGTCCACGCGAGGATGCGGTTGAACGTGGGGCGGTCGTTGTCGGCCAGAGAAAAGAAGAGCGCGTAGGCCTGACCTTCCGAAGTGGTTCGTTGATCGCCGTTGGGATCGAAGACGCGGCCGCTTTGCGGGTCGATGAAGCGGGACGCGTAGGAGTTCCAGAGTCGCCAGGGGCCTTCCCTGCAGCCGGCCGTCACGGAACACATGGATAAGGCCACGATCAGCAGGACGCGCTTCCCTGCCCGGGATGTCGAGAGGCCCATCGTTCGTGTCTCCAGAGGCAAGCGGGGCTGGCGGAGTTTGTGCGGCGTCTCTCGCAACGCGTTCCATTGTCGCGCTTGAAGAAACATCCCATCTAAAGCCGAGCCATTATGCCCTGCTAATGGCACGACTGAAGTCGTGCCATTCCAAAACAGCGCGTCTTGCAGCGAGCCGTAAATTCGTAACTTTCAAAACTGCGCGTCTTGCAGCGAGCCGCAAACTAGCGCCTTTCAAAATCGAGATTCACGCGATCAGTTCTCGTGTGGCCGATTCGAAGTCCACCGAAAAGCAACCGCAGATCCTTCGACTACGTTCGCCGCAAAATGCGCGGCAAACTCCGCTCAGGATGACAGATCAGATATTCAATCAACTTCAGAACGATGACAGATCAGTGATTCAATCAACTCCAGAACTTCGATGAAATTCAGACTCAAGCCGCTAGTGACCCGTCATCGTCAGGCGTGCTCTGGNNAGCGCGTCCACCAGGGCAGCACACCCACATGATAGACCTTGGAGCCGATGCGGAAAGACTCAAACTGCGCGCCATGGAAAACCGCGACGGAATCCGAGATATCGTGGGTCTGCTGCACCTCCATGAATTTGTCCATGAAGGGCGCGAATGCAGCGCCATCCTTGAAATGAATGGCGACGATCGTGCGGCTGCCGGCGATGTCATAAGGGGATTGAATGCTCTCGATGATGGCGTCGGGAGTGCCTCCTGCGGTGAGCGTGCCGGATTCGGAGTGCTCGTTCGATTCGAGCTTCCACCAGGCGTGGTGCAGCAGGTTGACGAAGAAACCGCTCGTATCCCGCACCTGGATCTGCCCGCTGTTGAGCGAGACGGGAAGATGCGAGCCGAGCGAGTCGAAGGCGGGTTGATCGTTGCCCGTGCCGATGATGAGGAAGTCAGTGTTGGCGCCGTCATGCAGGGCATCGGGGCCGGCCACAGTGACGCGCAGGCCGGNNCCGGTCTGGCGGCCGAAGTGGCCCATGAGGGTGATGAAGGTCTCGATCTCCTGCTCGGTGGGCGCGAGCGGCAACACCACCGTGGTTTCGCTCAGATCGGCAACGCGCGTGAACGGGAAGCCGGCGTTCGAGAAGAGCTCGAGATTGGGCATGGCAGCCCAGTGGGGATAATCACGCAGATCCAGGTATGAATCGCCCAGGATGGCGCCCTGCATATTGATAGGCGTCGTATTCTTGCAGCCCGCATCTTTGAGCAACTGGAAAGTGAAGTCGAAAGACAACGTGTTGGAGAAAGGGCGCAGATTGACGATAGGGACGGGCACGTCGGTTTGCATGCGGCGCGAGGTTTCCTGTCCGGGGATGAGCGGAATGGAGCCCATGAAGGCGTTGTTGACCTTCACCTGCATGCTGGAGATGGGCCCGATGGGAACGGAGTTGTAGCGGTAGACCACGTGGAGCCTGGTGTTGGGTCCTTCCGTGTTGAAGTAAATGTCGGGCGGGATGCGGAAGTAGACGTTGAGCGGCGCGGTGCCGTCGCCCTGCATCTGGTCGGCGGTCGAGTAATCCCAGAGCGGGATGGTGCGGTCGGTGCGCGCCCAGCGCGGGGCATCGTCCGGCGCGCGTTTATCGGGCAGCTTAAGAGCGAGGTCGGGGGCTTGCGCGCCGTCAAGCATTTCACTATGGAGAGCGATGGCTTGAGCCGCCT
>PLST01000062.1:0-2067 GCA_003164255.1 Acidobacteriaceae bacterium
GAGGTTTGCCCATGACGTACATCATGGAATGCCCTTATGGGTTCAGATGGGTTTATTTGATAACGGCCCGGGGGGCGCGCGATTCGGAGTGCCGCCGAAGCCTAGGCAGAGATCGCACAGGTCGATTTAAGCCAAATCGTCATTCACCTATTGGTAACGAGAAGTCCTAGTGCTTCCCCGATGATGCTGGTGAGAATTATCTTCTGAAGGTGTCATCTCAATGCCCGTGTCAAAAGGTGTGGGTTAGGTCACAAGAAGCGGCACAAGAAACAGGTGATCGGGCTGCTCTTCCCCAAGGGATAAGCAAGGAAGTCCTCGAACGCCGTTGCTCACGCAAGCTCGTTGATCTGTTGCTCAAGCGCGGCGAGACCTTCAAGAATAGCGGTGAATACTGGAGGCTCGCGATAGAACATGTCCCGCATTGCCCGATAGTCATGCTCAAGCGCCGCGAGCTGACTCTCGGGAGGGCTCAACCGGAATGCGCCGGGATGAGCCAGATCGTAGCGAGCCCATTTAGAGGGGTAGAACCGTTCCTTGAACTCAACAACTTCCTTGAGGAGAGCAAGATCGGAAAGCGCCGATCTCTTAATTTCGCTTTGCGCCATTTTGTAGAGGTCGTAATAATGGCGCGAATACCGGATCGGGGTTGATTTGACGCGGTGCGCTTCCTGATGAATGATTGTGGCCTTCTCCCAGAATGTCCTTTCGGCGTCGATTGCGATGACTTCGCAGACTGGATCAGCGAAGGTTTTCGGAAATCCAACAGACCCAGAAGTCCTTTTCGACAATGGCTGGATTCATGCCAAGTCGGCTTGCCGTCTCGCGGAACAAGTCTTGTCTGTCGACGTGCGGTCCGCTGGCAATTTTATCCATGCAAGTCCTCTTGCGTTATTTTCTGGATTGCTGCGTAAACCCAACCGGTTGCCGTTCTGGTGTCGGTAAGCACTCTTGCTCGCAAGGGCTCAGGTACACGACGACGAACCTTTGATGAACTTGGTGTGCCCTGGGCATGCCCGGAGTTGTCATGAAGCATCTAACTGGCTTTTTAACATACATATAACTCATGAGACAGCAAGGCCTGCTCGAAGGTGGACCGGATCCATTTCTCTTGACCAGGGCCAAACACGACTCAACATATCGTCAATCTAATTTGATCAATGGTAGAAAATAGCTCAGAGATCATTCTTAGTTGATCGCAGGTGTGAATTGTGGTAGGCTAGATCAATTAAGAANNTACTTTCATGATCGATTCGCCGGTCTGCTTCAGCAGGAACCAGGAGACCGCTGTTCCTTTACGTACGACGGCGAGTTCCTGCGAAAGCCTGAGGCCATTGCGGTCTCACTGCCGCCGAGGACCGAGGCTCATGTCTATCCCGGCAGACTGCATCCATTTTTCGACAATCTGCTAGCTGAGGGGCGGCAGGCTGAAGTCCAGGCTCGCTGGCTGGGTGTTCCGGTTGAAGACCGTTTTGCGCGGCTCTTGGCGTTTGGCGGGGACTGCATTGGGGCAGTCACCTTGCGCGATCCCAAGCCCCGCCTCGCGACCGGTGAGATGCCTGAAGCCGCCGAAGATATTGCTTCGATCGTCAGCCGTGCTTCTATCTCCGGAGTTCAGGCCAAGTTGCTCGCGGTTCAAACCGAAACCGGGTTCAGACCGGCACATGCAGGCGAGCTAAGCACACATATTGCCAAGCTGCCCAGCGGCAACCTTCGGGAGATTCTCCAGCTGGAACAGTTGTCCACCGAAGCCGCGCGCATTCTACTGCCAGATGATGAAGTCGCCGAGATGCAGATTGCGGCGGTCAAGGGCATCGCCGAAGAGTGCCTGCTAATCCGCCGTTTTGATCGTCCGAATGAAGGAGGGGCAATTCTGAAGCGGCACTTCGAGGAGTTTAACCAAATCCTCGGGCATATCAGTGAAGACAAGTACACAGGGAAGTACGCCGATATGGCAGATGTGCTGCGCCGGAATCCCCGCTGCTCCTTACTCGATGTCGACCGTCTCTTTCGGCGGATTCTCGTCTCGATTTTGCTAGGTAATAACGATGCGCATCTGAAGAATTTCGG
>PLST01000062.1:2095-3512 GCA_003164255.1 Acidobacteriaceae bacterium
CATCTGACTGCGCTGGCCAATTCATTTGGAATGAAGAAGGCGGCTCTGCACGAGGCGACGCACGATCTAGGCAGACGAATTGAGACAACCCTGGATGCTATTCGAGAGGCTCCGTATGGCTCCCCGAAGCTCAAGAAGCAGCTCGCCGATTACATGAGGAAACGATGGAACGGAACCTTCAAACAGATAATCAGTTCGACTGGCCGGAGATCGTAGCATCTGCAAAGCGTCGACGCCAAGAGATGAAACTGACGCAACGCAGACTAGCTGCTGTTGCTGGCGTGAGTCTGCCAACTGTAGTCAAACTTGAGGCGGCCCAGGATATCCGTCTCTCCTCGGCGCTAGCCATTCTTAAGGTACTCGATATGATTCCCAGACCTGTCGAGGGAGTATTGAGAATTGTTGCTCCCAGTCGCAGTTCGACGGGACCCTACCAGGTGATGTTCGGACCATATGCTAGTCGAGGTGGAGCGCTTGAACCGCGCCTCCTGGCCGACCAAGCTGCATTGGATGAGTTTCTTGAACAGCTTCGTGTGGGCGTTGAAGAGAAGCAGCAGGCATTCACTTCATTGGCGCGGGAGAATTCTGCTGACATTGTCAACCTGCAGCTTTCACCCATGGAACTGCGCCGCTATTGGCCGGCACAGTTTACGACTGCACACTCTTAATTAGAGCCCAGAGCGCCAGTCCGGTCAGAAGCTCTTGGCTTTGGTTCGATGTAGATTTGGATTTGAACCAAACCTCTTTGGGCGTGTATCACAACCCACACCTTTTGACACGGCCGAATCGGGTAGATCCGGCCATGTGTTTTGTTGGGGTTAGCGTGTGGGTTTTTAGGACCCTTTTGTCACAGGTCGTAATGGCCGGGTTCTGGCAGTCTTATCGAGCGCTTCAAGCCCTTGTGTCTGGGGCGGGAGCTTTCGAAGCACTCGTTGCACAGTAGCCGTTGAGACGCGGTGGCCTTTGGCGATCTGACGGATACTCTGGCCATGCTGACGGTCTCGTTGGATGGCGAGGTTATCCAGGACCAACGGATTTCAACCGATGTGCTGTCCTTCAAGCCGGGCGCGCCGGATGCCGGCGCGCACCCTCTCGACGATCAAGCTGCGTTCCAACTCGGCGATGGCGCCGATGATCACGACGATGGCTCGGCCCAGCGGTCCAGCGGTATCGATGCTCTCCCTGAAGCTGACGAACTCGTAGTCCTCAGGCTAGCCGGTCAGCACATCACCAGCCGCTCAGACGCCGAGGCGGTAGCCTCTGGCGAGAGATGCGCGTAACGCGCGGCCATCGTGATTGTCTTGTGTCCGGCCAGCACCTGAATTTCTTTTGTGCTCACTCCAGCCATTGCCAACCATGAGCAGAACGTGTGCCGGTTGTTGTGCCAGGTGTAGGGTTTGATCTTCGCTTCAGTCAG
>PLST01000319.1 GCA_003164255.1 Acidobacteriaceae bacterium
GCGGCCAGGCTGCTGGTTCCGGTGGACTGGGCGGCCTGCTCGGCTCAGTGGAAGGCATGTTCGGCAACAAGGGCTAGTCTTGCCCATCGGCTTCATCGTTTCATCAGGGTTGGGAAGCGGAACGCGCAGGGCATTTATCCAGTGAGTGCACAAGCGCTGCCCAAAGCCAATCACCATTCGCCCGCACCAATGCAAGCAAAGGAGACATATATGAAGTTCACTCGCTTTACCGCAGCCGTTCTCACGCTCGCCGCCGCGTCGCTTCTCAGCGTTCTTCCGGCCAGTGCGCAGCAGCCCAAGCCCGCAGCCAAGCCTGCCACTGCCGCAGCCAAGCCTGCCGCACCTGCCAGCAAGCTGGTTGACCTGAACAGCGCCACCGCGGATCAGCTCAAGGCCCTGCCCGGCGTTGGCGACGCCTATGCCGCCAAGATCATTGCCGGCCGCCCCTATTCCAACAAGACCCAGCTGAAGACCAAGAACATTGTTCCGGCGGCCACCTATACCAAGATCGCCTCGTTGGTCATTGCCAACCAGCCGGCCAAGACAGTCAAGTAATCGCGACCTCGGCGAGCGTTTCGAGCGCTTTTGCCGATGAGCGCAATCCGCACGGATACGGAATTCNNCGAGCCTGAAATACTACGTTCATCCCGTAACCAGGAAGCACTCCCAGGAGCAATTGAGTGAAGGTGAATAGAAGAAACTTCCTCGTCGGTACGGCCGCTGCAACCGCAGCGGCCGCACTGCCCGTTACTGCTCAATCTGGCCAGGACTCCACGGCAGGCAAGCGCAAGCCGAACATCGTCATTTATCACTCTGACCAGTTCCGTTGGGACTTCCTCGGCGCCAACGGTCTCAACAGTTCCACCCGCACCCCCAATCTTGACGCTCTTGCGGCCGTGGGCACCACCTTTACCCAGGCCGTGACCAACCAGCCCGTCTGCGCGCCTTCGCGTTCCGTCCTGCTTACCGGCCGGTATGCCACCGAGACCGGAGTCTGGCGCAACGGCCTCGGCCTTCGGCAGGACCTGCCCACCATCGCAACTGAAATCCGCAAGGCCGGCTACACGGCCAACTACATCGGCAAGTGGCATCTGGCTCCCGGGCAGGCTGGCGAGGGCGGTGGCCGCGGTCCCGTCAAGGCGGAGCATCGCGGCGGATTCCTCGACCTCTGGGAAGCCTCAAACGCTCTTGAGTTCTCCACGCATCCTTACGAGGGAACCATCTGGGATCGCGACGGGAACGAAATCACCTTCAACGACGAGTACCGCGTCGACTTTCTCACCGACCGCGCAGAGAAGTTCCTGCGCGCCAAACAGGAGAAACCATTCCTGCTCGTCATCTCCCAGCTCGAGCCCCATCAGCAGAACGACCTCAATCGCATGGTTGGCCCCAAGGGCTCGGCCGAGCGCTTCATCAACGCCTATGTGCCGCCGGATCTTCGCGCCTTCCCGGGCGACTGGCACGAGCAGCTGCCCGACTACTATGGCGCCTGCGAGAGCATCGATGCTTCTGTCGGGCGCCTGCGCAAGATTCTCGACGAGGAAGGCATCGCCGACAACACCATCTTCGTCTTCATGAGCGATCATGGGTGCCACTTCATGACCCGTAACGAGGAGTACAAGCGCAGTACGCACAACAGCTCTTTGCGAGTTCCGCTTGTCATCCACGGGCCCGGCTTTGAGACCGCGCGCCAGATTCAGGAAGTTGTCGGCATCGTCAGCATTGCGCCAACGCTTCTTGATGCGGCCGGAATTCCTGTTCCAGAGTCCATGAAGGGACGCAGCCTGATGCCGCTGGTCCACGACGCGAACGCCCGCCAACATTGGCCAAACAGCGAACTGGTGCAAATCAGCGAGTCAATGACCGGGCGCGCCATCCGCACCAAAGACTGGACCTACTGCGTGGCCGACCCCACCGGCGTGGTCGCAGCAAACAGCACCAATTATCACGAGTACCAGATGTACGATCAGCGCAACGATCCACACGAACTCGTCAACCTGGCCGGCCGCAAGGAATACCGCCAAAAGGCCGAGGAACTGCGCGAGCAACTGAAGAACCTGATCGTTGAGTCTGGAGAGCCGGCTCCGCAAATTGAGCCGGCCCACCTCTATCCATAGACTGGCCAGCCACCCCCTTGATCAGGCGGGGCCGCACTCCAGTGCAACCCTGAAATAAATCAACCTCCGCCCACAAGCGGAGGTTGATCTATTTCGGCGTATTTCTGTACTCGGGAAAATGCCCTCGTTGATTCAGATCTATCGGTAGGCCTGTTCATCGGCCCAGGCCCCGATAATCGGGAGCTTGCACTTTCTGCCGTTCAGTGCGCCCACCACCAACCACACCCATATCAGGAAAATCGCACCCCACATCGCCACGAACACCCACCAGAGTCCCAGCGACAGCCGGGGCCCCAGGAATGCCGTTAGCGATAGCAGCCAGCTCATGCCGTAGCTGGCGAGGAAGACAAACGCGCTGAACACCAGTGACTGCCACGAGTGGAAGCGCACATAGGGTCTCTTGTTGTAGCGCCTGATTGCCAGAAAGAAGATTGCCGGAATCGGAGTGAAGTAGGCCAGCGCACCAATTGAATTGTCAGAAAGGCCGGGTTCTTTGCGATCGGACATCATCTCTCCCTTGAGGGATTTGGAGAGGGTTATCGGTAAGTTGCCGCAAAATTGAGCAGCCTTTTCGCGATCGTTCCACTCAAAGAACCGGGCATGCCGGAACGGGCATCCCGCGAACAGTTCCAGATTACACGAATCGACGAAGATGCGAGCGAGGCCACCTGGCCGCAATCACCGACGCGCCGCTGCCCCGGCCCGAAGTGGTCCTTTCCCATTCGAGAATCAAGAATCAGCAACGAGATCAAGACGACGATGGTCCGTCAGATGAAAATCGAGGGTGGAACATTGGATGATTGCATATCCGAGCTAAACTTGCTGGCCCGTTCGTCCGTTCCCTGGCAGAAGGCCTAACCGATGCATGGCCGACCCTGCTGCAGCTGCGAAAGGTTATTTTTGAGACTCTTTTAATCCATTTCTGCCTGTAAGTGCCCGTTAACTGCTCTGTTCCTTGCGGCATACACCCAGTGCGCAGCAGACGTGCAAGGTCGGCTGCCAGGAGCGCCGGTTGAGGCATACCCAACTGTTTCACCCTGACTATTCGAAAGATTTTCGATGCATTGGACCGGCCTGTGAGGACTCCTGTTGCGAGGAGTGGGCCATTCATGTTGACCGAAGCACGTTTGAAAAATACCAGACCCTGCCCGCTGGGCCGTTGCGGACGACCATCGACGAAAACATTCTGCGTACTGCGGAGCAAGTGCAGGAAAACGGAAGCCCTTCGGCGGCAACTTTCGCCCAAATTCAAATGAATGCCTTGCACAAGTGCCCGCTGCTTTCTGCGGATGGTTTATGTCGCATTCAGGCGGAATATGGCGTGCAGCTTCTTTGCGACGCATGCGCGAATTACCCGCGCATAACGTACTCCATTCATGGCGCGACGGAAGAAGCCCTTTCGCTCTCATGTCCTGAGGCCGCGCGGTTGGTACTGCTGAAACCGCAACTGCTGATGGGTGCAGGGCTGGATGGCGGACTGCGAAAAAGATGCGATAGCGCGAATGAGCGCAACCCGTGGCTTCCCCACTTCTGGTCCATACGCAAATTCGCATTGGCTCTTGTGCAGAATCGCACCT
Organism: Acidobacteriaceae bacterium; assembly: GCA_003164255.1. Classification (GTDB taxonomy): domain Bacteria; phylum Acidobacteriota; class Terriglobia; order Terriglobales; family Acidobacteriaceae; genus Telmatobacter. The sequence goes on from PLST01000319.1 coordinate 3,695, forward strand.
ACCCGCTCTGGCAGCGATTGTTTCTGCTCGGCCTGTTCAGCCGGCGATTCGATACCATCGCATCGAACGAACTTGCGGGCAGAGTTCCGCAGCTTTTGGCTGACTTTGAAGCCACTGTGGCCTCAGGAAATCTGCAAGCCACGATGAATACTCTGCCGGTAGATCATGCACAGCAGTTGGATCTCGTACTGCTCCTAGCAGGCATGCTGCTGCACCGGTCGCACCTTCGCCCACGGTTTGTGGAGTGCGTTCAGGCCTTTACGAAAGGCATCGGCAACGGCGAAGGCGCCACACTGGAATCGCTCACTGTCCGTTACTCCGCAGCTTACGAGCATTATTATGCACCCCTCTTCCAAAGGCACCCGTATGTCCTGGAAAACTATCTGATCAATACCATTTTCCGATGCAGATTCCCCTTTGGGCGCGACTGGGCGCAGACTCATACCATGCCCTCGATGACCCGGGAGTCTACCTTGCTCACAGCACAGTTTGCCTTGATGAAAGGCCTGCTTATTGGCGTCGCCGGATTTCATCGTGAGCACTTTTCAGCCAGCCACGTAGTGCACACCGTGCAAGCAGCCAGTAAGCATTTCGAGCACCACCCTGAGTTCCTCACCATGGCTCATGCTTTGCTCGTGGAGAAACGCATGGACGGCCAACTGGGATTGGCAATTCTGCTCAGAAATGCGAAATCTCGTGGGCTCCGGCCCGCGCTGCCCGCGAGTCAAGCTCCAGCGTCAGCCGAAGGAACCGCGGTCTTTCCGGTGCGCCGCCTCGGGCTGGACTAATCCACATATGCCGGACCCTGCGAGACGCTGAATGACCGGAGGAAGTGGAGCCGGACGAGGCATCGGCGATCGTCCAAAAAGTAGCTTCCGCTGCGCGAAGAAACAGGATCTTTGTGATCACAACAATCGATATGAGCCGATCCTTGCCATTACGCCTCGTGCGGATGGCTCAAAAGCTGCCTTGGATCTCTATCGAATTGCCATGCAAACGAGGCAGGGAGTGCTCCAGAATGAAGTCATCGACAAAAGGCGCGCCTCTCGTAGCCGATTTGTCCGGCTCGATCACAGGAGAGCTTACTTTGTGGCGTGCTGTCACGAACTCCGACGAATTTCGTTTCTCGCCACGCGTCAAGGGCACGCCAATTTTGATGGTTTGTCCGTTAAGAAGATTCATTGCGGCTCCAATCGTGCGGTTCCTTAAATGGACAGTGCCCGACTTTGCCGAACTTGAATGCAAAAGCTGAGTCGGACAAGTTGCCAAATGTTTTCGACGGCTGTTTGAACCTGCTCATTTTTCAGGTCCAGTCTTGAAGTGTCTCTTTTGTTCGAATTGACCGTTCGGCGATGTGAGTTCAGGAATCAGCCCGTCATCAGGGAGTCTCTGGAGTGTCGTACTCGTTTGACGAGGGAGACTCTCTTTGAATGTCGATATTGATCTGCAAAGCACCTGATTGTTCTATCGGCCAGAAGTGGATATTCAATAACAAAATTATTCAATTGGTGCGACACCAGGATATTAAGGAGATAAGTGCTTCTACCTGGATCGGAACCCGCAAGACCGTACTCCATCCGGCTCCAAAAGTCGGCTTGGCCTGCCAGTTGGAAATAAATCGTCTTCGCATCGGCCGAGCCCTTCTGGAAGGTGGACTTGCGTTTCAAGATGTTGTGGCTTAAGCCGATGAATGTAATTGGTAAATCTATGGCGCCCGCAATCCAACCCATTTACACTCCTGGCGATTCAGCGTTGACCTCATCGCAGGGGCTGTTTTCAGTCGTCCGCCAGCCGATTCTGGATCTGCGTGGGCGCGTTCATGCGTACGAATTACATTACCGTGGAGGGTTGTCCCCTGACGGAGTTTCGGCTTTCAACCGCCTGATCGAGACTGCAGGAAGCTTGGGCCTTGAAAAGCCGCGTGAGTTGAAGAAGTTGACTGGAAAGCTGACTGCATTTGTCTGCTGCCCGTTGGAGGCGCTGAACGAGCAGCTTGCGCAGGTTTTGCCAGCCTCGTTAACGGTCCTCGAGATTGGGCCGACCCTTGAAGTCTCACCTGAAATAGTTTCCACATGCAGGCAGATGAAGGCGCTTGGTTTCCGCTTTGCTTTGGAGGATTTCGCGAATGAGCCTCGGCGCACCTCCCTGCTGGAATTGGCAGACTACATAACGGTAGATTTTTGCCGGACCATTCCAGAAGTGCGTCGAAGCCTGCTAGACGAGTTGCGCGGCAAGCCCCTTACGATGCTGGCAAAAGGTCTTCAGACACACTCGGACTACCGCAAGGCACGTGAGGAAGGTTTCACGCTGTTTGAGGGCTATTTCTTCCTGGAGCCCGTGGCTATACGGAATCGGCGTCCACCCGTCAACCAGATGCTTAGGCTCGATATTCTGAAAGCGTTGCAGCAGCACCCTCTGAATATGTCCAAGGTAAGCCAGTTGGTGAAGCGCGACGGCCCACTCACGTATCAACTCCTACGGTTGGTGAACTCGCCGCTTTGGGGAATGCGCCAGAACGTTGAGTCGATAGAGGTGGCGCTGGTGGCAGTCGGCGAGAACGCTTTTCGCCGCATCGCGACTCTAGCGATCGCCAGCGAATTCAATGGTGACCAGCCGGCCGAACTATTGTCTATGGCTATCTTGCGCGGACGAATCTGCGAAGTGATGGCAGCGCAACGAGGTCTGGACCCATTCGGGCAATACTTACTGGGGATGCTGAGCCTTTTACCGGCGATGCAGGGCCAGCCCATGTGCGAGGTAGCGCCCACGCTGCCGCTCAGCACAGACGTCGTAGAAGCACTGTTGGGCAAAAAGTGCCCCGAACGCGCCATGCTGGACTGGTTGGAATATTGGGAACGCGGCGATTGGGCGGCTTGCGATTCTGCGGCCGAGGCACTCAGCCTGGACCAGGCAGAATTATCAAGGGTCTATATCGAAGCCGTAGCCTGGACCGAAAACGCGCTGCATTCGAGTACTTGAAACGGCCCCGCAATCTCCACTCCTACAGCTGGATGCTGACCGGCCAGGTCTTCCAGATATCAGCACAATAGTCCCGTATCGCACGGTCCGAGGAGAACTTGCCTACCCGGGCCACATTCAGAATCGACATGCGCGTCCATTGCTCTTGGTTCTTATATGCCAGACTTACCGCATCCTGGCAATCGATATAGGCCTGGTAATCAGCCAGAAGCATGTACTCGTCTCTTGTCAGTAAGGAGTTGACAATGGGCTCGAACAGCGTTCTGTCGCCGTGGGAAAATTCGCCGCTCGTTAACGAATCGATCACTTCGCGCAGGTTTGCGTTCGACTCGTATGCGTGGCGCGGATTATAGCCCTCTCGCTTTTTGTTCTCGACCTCAGCAGCAGTAAGCCCGAAGAGGAAGAAATTCTCCGCCCCCACCTCTTCACGGATCTCGATATTCGCGCCATCCAACGTGCCGATTGTGATCGCGCCATTCATCGCAAACTTCATGTTTCCGGTTCCCGAAGCTTCCTTGCCGGCCAGAGAAATCTGTTCGGAGAGATCAGCGGCGGGATACACCCTCTGGCCCAGCTTTACGCTATAGTCGGGCAAGAAAACAACCTTCAGGCGTCCCTTCACAATCGGATCGGAGTTGATGGCTTCTCCGACGGAGTGAATCAGCTTGATGATCAGCTTGGCCATGCGGTATCCTGGCGCCGCTTTGCCGCCGAAGATGAAAGTTCGAGGTGTCAGTTCGAGGTTCGGTTCGCGCTGAATTCGCTTCAACAAGGTCAGAATATGCAGCACCAGCAGGTGCTGGCGCTTATACTCATGCAGCCGCTTGACCAGGACGTCGAAGATCGAGTCCGGATCGGTCACAATTCCAAGCTGCTCGTGAATATATGACGCAAGTTGCGCCTTGTTGTCCCGCTTAATCGCTCGCCACTCGTGGCAAAAATCCGCATCATCAAGCATGGGCTCCAGCCGGCGCAACCGCTCGATATCGCGGATCCAGCTCGAGCCGACGCGTGCTGTAAGCAAATCTGCCATGCGGGGATTGCTCAATACCATCCAGCGCCGCGGCGTAACTCCGTTGGTCTTATTGGAAAATTTCTCCGGAGTGAGCGCATAAAAGTCATGAAGCACACTGGACTTCAGCAACTCCGTGTGGAGTGCCGCAACTCCATTGATTGCATGGCTTCCTACCGCGGCCAGGTTCGCCATACGCACAGACTTCTCTCCATTTCCCCCGTCTTCATTGATAAGCGAGAGTCTTTGTACGCGACCCTCGTCGCCGGGAAATGTCTGGCGAACGTTGGTAAGGTGGCGGGCATTGATCTCCTCGACAATCTCCAGGTGCCGGGGAAGGAGCGAGCCAAACAAGCTGCGCGACCATTGCTCCAGCGCTTCCGGAAGAAGCGTGTGGTTTGTATACGACAAGGCATTCTGCGTCACGTGCCACGCTGTATCCCAATCCAACAAGTGCTCGTCCACCAGCAGCCGCATCAGTTCTGCAACGGCGATCGCAGGGTGCGTATCGTTCATCTGGATGGCGAAGTTGCGATGCAGCTCTGCCAGAGGCCGATCCTGAGCCAGTTGAATGCCCACAATGTGCTGCAGGCTGCATGAGACAAAGAAGAACTGCTGCGCCAACCGCAGCTCCTTGCCTTGCAAGCCTTCGTCATTCGGATAGAGAATCTTGGAGATGTTCTCAGACGACACTTTGTCCGCCACCGCGCCCAGGTAATCTCCATGATTGAACGTCCCGAAGTCAAAGCTCTCCACAGCCTGTGCAGCCCAGAGTCGCATGGTGTTAACAGTGTTGGTTCGATAGCCGGGAATTGGGGTGTCATGTGGGACTCCACGGACCACCTTTTTCGGAATCCAGGCTACCCGTGACCGCCCTTGAGCGTCGGAGTGGATCTCCGTACGTCCGCCCATTTTCACCTCAAATCCATCTTCTGGCCTTTCCAGCGCCCAGGGATTCCCGAACCGTAACCACTTGTCTGTCGACTCCACCTGCCATCCGTCGCGAATTTGTTGATCGAAAATGCCGTATTCGTAGCGGATGCCGTAACCAATTGCCGGAATCTCCAGTGTGGCGAGAGAATCCATGAAGCAAGCCGCGAGCCTGCCCAACCCACCATTGCCCAGGCCTGGTTCTTCTTCCTGTTCGATCAGAACATTCAGGTCGATGCCTAATTGCCGCATCGCCTGTTCGGCCTCGTCGTAGATTCCAAGATTGATAAGATTATTGGCCAGATGGGGTCCGGTCAGAAACTCCGCAGACAAATAGCAGACAACGCGTACATCCTGCGCCTGGTAGTTCTTGACGGTTGCTATCCACCGTTCCACGATTCTGTCACGAACCGTGTGAGCGAGCGCCAAGTAAAGATCGTTCACCGAGGCCCGCTCGACTGACCTGCCCTGCACAAAGAACAGGTTGTCGAGAAATGATTCCGCCAGTGCCTCTGAGCCAAGCGCAGTCCTTTGTCCCTTTTGCGATCCTTGCTGCATTAACGATGTGGCAGACGCTTCCAACATGATTACCTCTGCTTCAAATGGTGCGGTGGATAGATTCAATCCAATTACTCACAATAAACTCGCACGTGCTTAGAACACGGTGAGGGAAATGTACGCTCAAGAGCTGCGGCGGCTCGTGCGACCCATTCTGGTATCCAGATGCCTATTTTGGGAGGCCCACACCCATCCTATAGCCTTGGTTGATTTGGCCTGAACTCGGGGCAACTTCCGATCGCGGCGGGTGGCAGAAACGTCCACTCCCCATCTCAGACCGTTTCAATATCGTTCCTCCGCCATCGCTAGCCTGGCGCTGCTGCGGTCCACCGCCCGTTAAGGCTTGTCGCTTGCAACGGAAATACCGAAGCGACCATTGATCTTCGAGTCACGTCTAATTCCCCGCTAGCCAGAGACTGCGAAACCACTAGCCTTTCAGTCGGCAGGCATTTCATTGAGAGAATGCGGGCCTTACTCATACGCGACAGAACGGCACGCCGATTGGTCGGCTATCGAATCAAGCCCAGGGTTTTGAGCTCCTTTTTCAGCTTTGCCGTATCGATCGGTTTTACCAGGTAGGAGTCGCACCGGCCCAGGAGCGCCGTGGTGATATCCTCCGTATCGGTATGGATGGTAGTCACAATGATTTTGGCGGTCTTTGTGGCACGCGCTGCGGATTCCTGTTGCAACAACTGGAGCGTAGTCGATTCAGAATGGCTTGCGGCGCACCGCGCTGAATAGCCATGAGCATTGCATCATCAGTTGCAAAAACTTTGCCGAGCATCTTGGTGACGGCCGACAGGTAACCTCGCAATCCGTGTTCCGTATTGGTCCGTCCTCCTGATTTGGATGAAAAAATGCATTACGAACTAAATTGAGCAGCTTTTTGGTTGAGAAAACCTGGCTTTGGTCCGTTACTAGGGAGGTAACTAACCGGGCGCATCTCTTCCGCGCCTTCTCACTCCTTACGCAGTTCCCACCGCTCCGCGAATTCCAGCCTAAGAGAATGACAGGTCTCGACTCTGGAAAAGCAGCACGAAAGGAAAAGGATCCATGGCACTCGTCAAGAAGGCTGCCATACAGGCAACCTCTGTCTCTGATGGAAAGCTCTCGGCTGTAACTACGCGCGAAGCGGAAGCACAGCGCAAGAAGGCAAGAACCCTCGCCAAACAGCAACAGGCGGCCGAGCGCATCGCCGCAGCTACTGGACAACTGGCCTCCGGCATCGCCGAGGCATCGTCGGCTGCCGAGGAACTGAAACGCGCCAGCGATCAGATCGCCACCGGCGCCGAAGAAGCATCGAGTGCAGCGCAGGAGTCTCTCGCCGCGTTTCAGCAGGTCGGTGTATCCATTACCAAGCAGTTGCAGAATGCAGACGTGAGCCGCGGCAAGGGCGAAGTATGCCAAACGCTGATCGCTCGAACCAGCGGGGACATTGGCGGATTGATCACCAACGTTGGAGTTGCCGCGCAGCGGCAAGTCGCCTCCGTAGCCTTGGTCGTCGAACTCGAAAAGCAGGCCGCCACCATCGGCGACATCGTCAAGGCCGTCGCGCGCATTGCCGACCAGACCAACCTGCTGGCTTTGAATGCGGCCATTGAGGCTGCTCGTGCCGGCAAGCACGGCAAAGGGTTCGCGGTCGTGGCCGATGAAGTCCGCACGCTGGCTGAGACTTCTGAAAAGAGCGCCAAGCAAATTCAGGAATTGGTTGGGCAGATCCAGGCGGATGTCAAGTCCATCGCCGACGGCATCAATTCGTCCGCCAAGACCATGGAAGAAGAAGTGGAAAAGGGCAAAACGATTACCGCGCAACTGGAACAGATCCGCCTCGATGCGATCGAAATTGTGAAGGGTATCTCGGAAATCGCCACCAATGCCGGTCAGTCCAACGTCGCCTCACAGCAGGCACTCAAGGGCTCGCAAAGCATTGCGGCCGCCGCCGAGGAGCAATCCTCTGCCGCCGAAGAATCCGCCAAGACGGTTGCCGAGCAGACCCAGGCGCTGTCCGAGTGCGAACAGACAGCACAGGCCCTGTCGGAACTGGCAGAGGATCTGAAGAACTCGACCGATGTGGCCAAGAGCGCCGAGCAGGTAGCTTCTTCTTCTGAAGAGCTGTCTTCGGCGGTGCAGGAGATCAACCGCTCGAGCGCGCAGATCATGACCGCTCTCGGCCAAATTCGCAAAGGCGCCGAGGTGCAATCTTCAGCTTCTGAAGAGTCAGTCGCAGCCACCAACCAAATTGAGAAGGGGCTGGAAGTTGCTCAAAAACGTGCGACAGAAAGTGCGGAAAAGGTAGTTGCGATCAAGAAACTGTTGGGCGAGAACAAGACTGCCGTCAACGGTTTGATCACGGGCCTTTCCACCTCAGCGGAAGCCTCCCGCGCCAGCATCAAGCAGATGAACGACCTGGAATTGGTATCCCGGCGCATCGACAAGATCGTAGAGGCCATCAGCACGGTGTCGATCCAGACCAACATGCTGGCCGTCAACGGCGCCATTGAAGCCGCGCGGGCCGGCGAGTTCGGCAAGGGCTTTGTTGTGGTGGCCACCGACATTCGCAACCTGGCCCATGATTCGTCTGAAAACGCCGATCGGATCAAGGACCTTGTAAAGGCGGTGCAGGATCAGATTGGAGTGGTGGGACGCGACCTGAGCGAGATCGTGGCATCGGCAATCTCCGAGGTGGAGAAGGCCAAGAGCACGACGAATGACCTGGTGTCGATTGAGAGCGACATCCTGGTGGTCGAAAAGGGCACGCAGGAGATTCTCGCCGCATCGAATGAGATTGGCGCTGCCATCGCCCAGGTGAAAAAGGGTATTGAACAAATCTCTGCCGCGGCAACTGAAGCCGACAAGGCAGCCACCGAAGCGGCCGGCGCCGCGCAACAGCAGGCCAAGGGAGCCGAGGACCTGGCAGCAGCCATCGAAGAGATTTCTTCTCTCGCGGACGAACTGCAGAGCGCAGCGTAAGGGGACGCCACCATGACGACAAGATTATCGAAGCAGCACACCAATGGGCCGGCGCTTCTCGAGGAAGACATCCTCGACGAGCGCGCGCCCAGCAAACAACCGGATGAAGCGGGCATCGACGAGAATCCGATCGTCAAGACCGCCTCTGCCGCACAACCGGATGAGGCCGGCGTCGACGAGAACCATGCCGACGAACGCACTTCCGCTACGCAGCAAGGCATGCGGCAGGGCACCCAGCAGTTTGTCACTTTCATTGCAGGCGACGAGGTTTTCGCGGCCGACATGGTGCCTGTGAAGGAAATCATACGGGTTCCTCAGGTGGTACGGGTGCCTCTGGCGCCCGCCGCGTTGGAGGGGCTGGCAAACCTTCGGGGAAAAGTTTTGCCGATCATTTCGCTTCGACGGTTGTTCGGCTTTCCCGATTTGCCGCATGACGATTCAACCCGCGCGCTGGTGGTAGACGTCGGCCAACCACTGGGTTTTGTGGTGGACCGCGTCTCCAGTGTGGTCGGCGTCGATGCCAGTCACATCGAAGACGTGGGCTCGATCAAGACCACGGTGAATACCGAGATGCTCTCCAGCCTCATCAAGGATGTCGGCGGCCACGCAATGATCATGGTGCTTGACTTCGCCAAGCTCATCGAGAAGGAGTTTTCGCACATTGCGTCCATCTCAAAAGACACAAGTGTTGCGGGGGCCGCGCAAGCGAGCGTGCAGAGCGAGGAAGAAGGCTCAAGCGACGAGTTGCAATTGGTCAGCTTCGATGTCGACGGTCAGGAGTACGCCATCGCCATCGAAGACGTGCAGGAGATTGTGCAGGTTCCGGAAGCGATCATCCACGTGCCGCGCTCGGAGTCTCACGTTCTCGGCGTGATGACCTTGCGCAGCCGTCTTCTGCCGCTGGTCAACCTGCGCAGCATGTTCGCCTTGACGCACCGTGATCTTGACGAGAAGAGCCGCATCGTCGTGCTCACCTTGGGCGGAGCCTCAGTGGGCGTCGTCGTTGATGCGGTCAGCGAAGTGCTTCGGGTGTCAAAGTCCGGAGTGGACGCGCTTCCCGCAATGCTGGCCCGCGACGGAAACCTGGCCGAGGTCACCTCAATCTGTCGGCTGGACAATGGAAAGCGCCTGGTGTCAATCGTCACCGCGCGCAATCTATTCGGCCATTCCGTGATCAAGGAGGCTCTGAGCGCCGTGAACGAGAGCGAGTTGGACAGCGATCGGGAAGACACAAAACAGGACGACAATGTCGACGACGACGAACAAGTAGTCATTTTTCGTCTAGACAAGGAAGAGTTCGGCGCGCCGATCGCCAGCGTGCAGGAGATTGTGCGCGTTCCTGAGCAACTCATCCGGGTTCCTAAGGCGCCTTCGTTTGTTGAAGGCGTCATCAACCTCCGAGGCACCGTGTTGCCGGTGATCGACCTTCGCCTGCGGCTTGGTCTCGAGCAGGTGGAGCGCACCGATCGCCAGCGGATTATGGTGTTTCTCATCTCCGATGTGC
>PLST01000204.1 GCA_003164255.1 Acidobacteriaceae bacterium
CGCTCGCGCTCGCTCATGGTGGCCGCGTTGGCGCGGAACTCATCCATCAGGTTGCCGAGGTAGGTGTGGAAATAGGGCGCTGCCTGGACCGGTTTGTCCCAAACAAAATAGAGAGCGGCGAGATCCGACTCGAGAGCGCGAAGGTTGGGATTGTTCGCCTTGAAATGCGCCTGGTCGATTTTGAGGGCGCGCAGGTACAACGGCTCGACCTCGGCAAACCGCTTTTCGCTCTTGTAGGTTCTTGCCTGACCTGCCAGAGGTTCAACTAGGTCAATGCTGTCGGGACCAGAGACCTTCTCAAAGATCGCGAGCGCTTTTTTCTGGAGACCTTCAGCCTGATCGTGTTTGCCGAGGTCCTCCGCGACGGCGCCGAGATTGGTGAGGCATCGTGCTGCGCCCAGGCTTGAGTCGCCTTCAGCATTGCGATAGATACCGCCAGCGTCATTGAATAAGGACGCAGCGACCTGCAGGTTTCCATCGTTGAGAAACTGCTGGGCGCCCTGGAAGACGACGGAGGCGACCTGCCGAGGTGCCTGGTTAGTCACGCGCAGATAGATGCGGATGGCGCTTACGTAGAGCTGCTCCGCCGGCCCTGGCTCTCCGTGCGACCCGTAGAGATGGGCCAGTTGGACCATCATGCGGGCCGCAGCAACGCTTCCCGGCCCGAGCGCTTTCGTGTCGATATCCAATGCCTGCCGAGTCGCCCGCTCCGCGTCGCTGAAGCGCATCTCATACTCGTAGAGCAGGCCGAGACTCGCCAGCGCCGAAGCCACATCAGGATGATCAGGCCCGAGCGCTTTTGCCCGGCTGTTCAGGGCCTGGAACATCAGCGACTCGGCTTGCGGGTATTTCCCCTCGTTGCGCAACAGCCCACCCAGATTCTGTTCGATGGTTGCGATCAAGCTTTGGCTAGGCGAGGGAGCTTTTTGCGCAATGACCAAGGCCTTGCTGAGGGTCTGTTCCGCCTCTGCGAGCTTTCCGTTCAACTCAAAGTCAGTTCCAAGGTCATTGAGAGTGTCGGCAATGCGCGGATCCTGGGGGCCGTAGGCCTTTTCAAAGGCGGCGAGTTGCTGTTGAGCCAAGTCTTCAGCCTGCGCGTATTTTCCCGAGTTGGTATAGAGCAAACCGAGCCCCTTGAGGCCGTGGGAGAGTTCGGCCGCATCGCCCAACCGTTGATCGGTGGCAATTGCCTTTTTGAAGTACGTCTCTGCTTCCGCGTACTTGTCTTCCTTTTCAAAGATGATCGCCAGGTTTGTCTCCGTTGCCGCCACATCGATATTGTTTTCGCCCGAAAGCTTGACCTTGATCGCGAGCGCTTGCTCGGTGGCTTTATCAGCATCGGGATATTTGCCCAAATCGAGATAGACGGTTGCCAGATTGTTGAGCACCATGGCCCCATCACTGCTCTCTTCGCCCTGCGCCTTGGTAAAGATCGCCAGTGCCTGCTTGAAGTTGGCCTCCGCTTCGTCGAATTTCTCGAGATTCTGTTCGGCAATTGCCAAGGCGTTTAACGTGACCGCGAGATGAAGGTCCTGCGGCCCCCAAGCGGCCTGTGCCGCCTGAACCGCCTGCTGCTCAAGCGGAAGTGCTGCCGCGTAGTTGCCCTGCCCTTCAAACTGCACTGCCTGCTGCCTCAGCTGCACCCAGCGCGCTGCCTGCCCGGGCGCCTGCGCACCCGCCGCCAGGAGCACGCATACCGCTGCCACCCGCAATGCAATGCGGCAATGAGCTGATCCAACCTCAATGAACTTCAGCGATGAATTCGACACGGCGGCTCGCCTCCCTCCCGAAACTCGCGATACTGCGGGGTGGATCACGTTGAACTGGAAGATGCGATCTGGAGCAGCGGGGAGCCTGCTAAGCCATTATGCCGGGTGCGGTTCCCTTGCGCGTTGAATTTTTTGCCTGCCGGACTAGTTCATGGGTAGGCCCATCGATTGGCTGCGGTCGAGATCGCCTCGGGCCTCGGTGGCGTTCCCCAAGCGAGTGTTACGGTAGAATAGGAAAAACAGCACATTCGACAAGCAAGCCTTTGTATCCGCTCAGGTTTTGGTTGACATATATAGGTATAAACGCTCGACGAGCGCTCATGGGATTTGTCTCTGGCTTGCGATTCGAGGCATTAAAGGGCCGGGAAGCCTGCCGTACACAGATATGACGAGGAGCCTGCATGATTGATCAATTGGCACCGCCGATACCGACGACGAATAGGCACCTGATCCGCTGGGTGGAAAAGATGGCCGAGCTTTGTCAACCGGAGCGCATCCATTGGGTGGACGGGTCGCAGGCCGAGTACGATGCGTTGTGCGACCAGTTGGTGAAAGCGGGAACATTCACAAAGCTGAATGAGGAACAGTGGCCCGGCTGCTTTTACGCGCGGTCTGCGCCGAACGACGTGGCCCGCGTGGAGGACCGCACCTTTATCTGCTCGCTTTCAAGGGACAACGCCGGCCCAACGAACAACTGGGAAGACCCGTATGCCATGCGCAAGAAGCTGAAGACCCTGTTCAAGGGGTCGATGCGCGGGCGGACGATGTATGTGCTTCCGTTTTCGATGGGCCCGATCGGCTCGCCCATGTCGCAGCTTGGCGTTCAGCTGACGGACTCGGCGTACGTGGTGGTGAACATGCGGATCATGGCGCGGATCGGCGCACCGGTTTTCCGCGAGATCGACAAGGACGTGAAGCGCGTGGTGCCGTGCATGCACTCGGTGGGTGCTCCTCTTGGGCCGGGCGCGAAGGATGTTCCCTGGCCGTGCAACGACACCAAGTACATTGTGCACTTTCCTGAAACGCGCGAGATTTGGAGCTACGGGTCAGGCTATGGCGGCAATGCGCTGCTGGGGAAAAAGTGCTTTGCACTGCGGATCGCCTCGAATATCGCCCGCGATGAAGGCTGGATGGCCGAACACATGCTGATCCTGGGCGTGGAGTCACCCGCGGACAAGGACGGTAAGACCGAGAAGACGTATGTGACGGCAGCATTTCCTTCGGCGTGCGGGAAGACGAACTTCGCCATGATGATTCCGCCGAAGGGATTCGACGGGTGGAAGGTGTGGACAGTAGGTGATGACATTGCGTGGATCAAGCCGGATGCGACGGGCCAATTGCGCGCGATTAATCCCGAAGCTGGATTTTTTGGCGTGGCTCCGGGCACATCCATGAAGACCAATCCGAACGCCATGTTGACGCTGGCGCGCAACACGATTTTTACGAACGTGGCGATGACGCCGGAGGGCGGCGTGTGGTGGGAAGGCATGACGGACGAGACGCCGGCGCACCTGACGGACTGGCGCGGGAATCCGTGGACACCCGATTCGAAGACGCCTGCCGCTCATCCAAATGGGCGCTTTACGGCTCCCGCGGCGCAATGCCCGAGTATCGACGAGGCGTGGGAAGACCCGGCAGGCGTGCCGATCTCGGCAATCATCTTCGGCGGACGCCGTCCGTCCACCATTCCGCTGGTGTACCAGGCATTCAACTGGTCTGCCGGCGTGTACACGGGCGCGACCATGGGATCGGAGACCACAGCCGCGGCCGGCGCACCGGTGGGCAAGGTCCGGCGCGATCCGCTGGCGATGCTTCCCTTCTGCGGGTACCACATGGGCGACTATCTGAGGCACTGGATCAAGATGCAGCGCTCGCTCTCGTCAACGCCGCGCATCTTTCATGTGAACTGGTTCCGCAAGGACGAGAACGGGAAGTTCTTGTGGCCGGGCTTCAGCGAGAACATGCGGATTTTGAAGTGGATTGTGGATCGCGCGCACGGCCGCGCGCAGGGCAAGGAGACGCCGATCGGATGGATTCCCCACTTCGAAGACATCGAGTGGGATGGCCTGAAGTTTTCGCGCGAGATATTTGAGCAGCTGCAGCAGGTGGATCGCACAGCGTGGAAGCGCGAAGTGATCGACCATGAAGAGTTGTTTATCGCGTTGCACGATCACCTGCCACCGGAGATGATCTACGAGCGCGAGCTGTTGATCTGCCGGATGTAAGACGCAGAAAGAGCACCGCTAAAGAGCACGGAGAAGGCAATAAGGGCCTGGGCCCGGTTTTTTTGCGTGCAATGCGGTACTATCGTCATCTACTACTCTTGCAGATGGACGCCTAGGCTGGACACGTCGGTGTCGGTGAAGCCAGGGAACGATTGGTAGGTGCGACGAGGCGTGATCTTTGTCACAAAGCTTCACTCTTGTGGCGGTTAACATCAATCGCAAGGTTAAGGGTTCGGCTGCCGGGAGCTGGTATTGCGAGCAAAGGTCTGGCAGCAAGTACTTACAGATTTTTCACGTGGCACGACGTCAATTGGCGCAATAATCTGCCAGATGAAGAAAAGAACTGCCAAGTTAACAGCACTCAGTTGCTGAATGTACTCACAAACTCTCTCCGGTCTGAACTTCAATTCGAGAAGAATTGAACAATTGCGAAGTTTGGCATCAAGTTGCCGTCGAGGTGCGTCAAAATGGACGCATTTTGAACCAAGCAGCCGGATAAGGAGTTTTGGTAGCGCATCGGTTTGGCACATCAAGCCCCTGGGGGGCAAGGCCCGCGATTATTCCACTGAATCAGGTTCGGGCCTGATTTCACACCGCTCAAATCGGTACCAATCCAAAGCTCGATTCGCCGCCAACGGACGCATGTTAGCCGCTGGACGGCTTCAGGGAGCTGATAAGACCTTGAACAAGAAGCGATTGGACTCATGGAAGGCAATTGCCGAATTTCTTGGCAGGAGCCTGCGGACTGTACAGCGGTGGCATGAGTTGAATGGGCTGCCTGTGCACCATTATGGCGGGCACAAAGGTTCGGTCTTCGCCTATGAGGAAGAGATCGACCGTTGGCTGATGGGTCTTGCCGAGGAACAGGGAATGGCGCCGACCCACACGATGGACACGCTTGAGCCAGGCCGGCGCGCGTCGAATGAGCTGACCATGACCGCGGACGGGATGTGGGAGACGCGTTCGGAGCGGAACATCCAGTCCATCGCGGCACTGTATCGGAAAGCGATCGACTGCGACGCGGGGAACACGAGGGCCTTTACGGGCCTGGCCAACACGATGGTGTATTGCGCGCTGACCGAAATTGTGGATGGGGCCCTGGCCTACCCGAGCGCGATCGAGGCCCTGCGGCGCATTCCCCAAATCGACACAGAACATCTTGACGCGAAGTGTGCGGCGGCGTGGATTGATCTACTCTTCCACCGCAACTGGCGCCGGGCAAGAGCCGGATTCGAGGAGATTGCATGCAAGCGCCCCACGTCGTTCGCGCTGGCCGGAATGACGGCGATGTCGATTGCCGAAGGCCGGATCACGGAAGCCCATAACAGTGCATGGGAAGCCTGGAGGCTTAATCCGCTGGTGAGTTCGCTGGGCGCCTTTGTTTGCTGGACCGTTTATCTGACCGGGGACTTTCAGCAGGTGCTGGATCTTGGTGCACAGATGCGGTCCGGTGGCGGAGGCGGGGGCTTTGTGAGCACGGTGGAGGGCCTTGCGCTGATCCAGAGCAGTTCGATTGGGGCGAACCTGGCGCGACTGGAGAGGGCGGCGCAGGAGTATCCGCAAAATAACACCCTGCAGGGGGTGCTGGGCTATGCGTACGGCGCAGTGGGCGCGCAGAGAAAGGCGCGGGAGAAGCGCGCGCAACTGGTGGATTGCTCGGAAACAAGGATGAGGGGCAATGGGTATGCTCTGGCCCTGGTGTCGATGGGGCTGAACAACAACCAGGAGGCGATCACGTGGCTGGAGGCGGCTTTTGCCGAGGGAGCGCTCTGGAGCCTGGGATTCGGCTCGGATCCGCTGCTGCAGCGGTTTGATGGCGACCCGCGCTTCAGCCGGTTGATTGCGAAGATCGGCGCGACGGCCATGTACGAGCCGGACAGCAGATTCGAGCAGCGGATTCCCGAGGAGTTTCTTGAGGACGCGCTGGTTGGGGAGAATCCCCTGTTGGGTTGAGAGGGGCGGTTTTAGGGAGCGGAAGGGTGAAAAAAATGCATGGACGGACCCGCGAAAGAAAAGCAAGGTCGCAGCAGGCGCGGCCTGTATATTAGAAGGCTTTTATTCTCCAGAAACAATACAGATTTGGATGTGTGGGGAGCGGCGAGTGAGAGTAAGTGCTTCCATCCATCAAAAGTGTTATTGTCCGATTCTGCCGACGGGCATTAGGGTTGTGTTGGGCCAGAATTGTGAATGATTGACGCGATTTGACGTGTTATTGCATGTCTTGGCGCTGTCAATAAAAAGAGTGTTGGCTTACTCTCATAGGTAATATTCCAGACTGATTCAGGAGTGCGTGGAGTGACAGGCGGACGTGACCGAGGGTGATGGAAGGAATTGAATCAGAGTTTTCTAATAAACGGGCTCTGATACCGCACCTTTGATTGCACGTAGACTTTCATCCCGAGCACCCTATTCCACCAAGATGGCGTGACCTCAGTCTGGATTTGGTGCTGACTTGCTAAGTCAGCTTGGCGAAGCCTTGCGCCAGCGGTCCTCGGTGTGATGAGAGAGCCGGGGAAGAACGGAAGCGGCTCGATGAGTCTTGAAGCGGAACAGCTAGGACTGAGTAGGCAAGCGCGGCCGATGCCGTGGACCGAGGATGTGCCGGCGGGGCCGAAGTGGTACGCCGTGTTTACACTTCCTCAAAACGAAAAGTCGGCGGCCAGGCAGCTTGGCCTTCGCGAGGTGGAGACCTTTCTGCCAACCTACGAGTCGGTAAAGGTGTGGAAGAACCGGCAGCGCGTGCGCACTGTTCTTCCGCTTTTTCCGACCTACCTGTTTGTCCGCATCGACTGCAGGCAGCGCAGGCGGGTTCTGGAATCGCCCGGCGTGATTCACATTGTGAGCAATGGCCGCGAGCAGGTTCCGGTGCCGGACGCGGAGATTGAGCTGTTGCGCTCGGGCCTTCGGGAAAAGACGATGGAGCCCTACCGCGAACTGGCGGTGGGCAAGAAGGTGCGCATCAAGTCCGGTTCGATGGAAGGGATTGAAGGCGTGCTGGTGAGAAAAGGCAACGGGTTCAGATTCGTGATGGCGCTGAAACTGATCAATCAATTCGCCGCAGTCGAAGTGGAAGCCGGGGACCTGGAACAAATCCCGGGCTGAGCGGAAGCAGAACCGAAAGATCAACGCACAAAAAGGATCGCCGCATTCATTCGCAAATCGGCGCATAAATTAAAGACCTCCCCTTTGTGCCTGCGCGGCGCGCCGGCATAGCTCAGAAAAAAGCAATTCAATCCAGGTTGATTCCGCCCCGTGAGGTTCGCCCGCGGACAGCGTAACAGAAACCCCTGCGAACTGAGAGCAAGGTCCAACGACCTTCCGGCTCAGGCACCGGCCTTGACGCGCAAGGAGCGACGATGCCAATGACAGCGAAGAGTTCCAGTCAAAAAGACAAGATCCTGAACTCGGCGGCGCAGTTGTTTGCGCGCCAGGGGTATCACGGGACGAGCACGCGCGAAATCGCGCGCCTTGCCGACGTGAGCGAGAATACGATCTTCCGCCAATTCGACCGCAAGGAGGACCTTTTCTGGACGGTCCTGCGCACGCGCTGCGCGGCGGTAAAGCTGCGCCGCGACGTGGCCGAGGGAATGATGGAGGGCCATGCTCCGGAGATCGTGCTGCCAAAGATCATCGAATTCTTGACCGACATCCTCAACTACTCTCCTGAGCTGCTGCGCCTGATCGCCATAGCCTTGCTCGAGATGCGGTGGAAGGCGGACATTTTCTGCGACGAGTGTCTTTCGCCCTCGCTCTCGGCCATCAGCAAGTACCTGGCCATGAATGTGAAGAACCGCAGGATCCGTAACCTGGACCCGACGATGGTGACGGCGGCGTTAACCACAATGGTGCTGGTGCACCCGTGGCTGGCGCGGCACACCTCGAGCGAAGGCTCGAACTACGCCGAGGACCAGGCCACGGAGCGCGCCTACGCCGCGTTCTGGCTGGATGTGCTGGCACCCCGCGCAGCGGGCTACGAGAGAGAACTGGGCCGGTCTGCAGGTGAAGTCTCCTGCTGAACGGCATCGCACACAATGGATCGCAAGACTCAGTCGAATCAACCACCCCAATTTTCAAGAGCAGTTTGCTGACTATGATGAAACAACTCACACTCCTCCTTCTCTGTTCGAGCGCATTGTGCGCAGGACAATCCGCACCGGACCAGTCGGTCTGGTCAACGCCGTATGTAGGAACGCAGGCGGCGCCGTCAGATGCAGCCGGACGGCAAACGGATACGGGGCAAAACATCCCTCAGGCATCCGACCGGATGGGTGCCGTTCTGCCAACGGGCGCATCGGCCCCGTCGACGCCGGCTTCGACCGTCCAGGAAACGGCTCCACGGCCTGCAGTGAGAATTGCAGGGCCTCTCAGGACCAAATCAGAGTTCGAGCAATATGCAGAAGATGCAACTGGACGGTTGTTGCCCGTTTACGGGCGCCAGTTGTTCGACGAGGTTCCGACCACGTTTGCACCGGTGGAGAACATTCCGGTGCCTGAGGACTATGTGCTGGGGCCGGGCGATCAACTGCTCATTCGCGCCTGGGGCAAGATCGACCTGGACGCGCACGTCACGGTGGACAGAAACGGCCAGATTAATTTGCCCAGGGTGGGAACGCTGACGGTGGCAGGGTTGCGCTATGCACAGTTGGAAGGCTTCCTGCGCTCGGCGATCGGCGCCCTGTTCAGAGATTTTGAACTCAACGTCGCTTTGGGCCGGCTGCGCACAATTCAAGTGTATGTGCTGGGCAACGCCCGCCAGTCGGGCGCCTACACGGTAAGCTCACTGAGCACACTGGTGAATACACTGTTCGCCTCGGGAGGACCTTCGGCGACGGGCACCATGCGCCACATTGAGCTGCGGCGCGATGGAAAGACAGTTTCAGAGTTCGATCTCTATGACTTGATGGAGAGGGGCGACAAGTCTCACGACGCAAGGCTGCTACCGGGCGACGTGATTTTCATTCCGCACATCGGACCGCAGATCGCGATCAGTGGAGACGTGAATACGCCCGGAATCTTCGAGCTGAGCGGCGCGAGCACTGTAGGCAGCGCCCTGGAAGGCGCGGGCGGCATGACCAGCCTCGCCGACGGCGAACGGCTCGTTCTCGAGCGCATTGAAGCGCATCGAAGCCGGGCCGTGGAAGAGTTCGCCCTGGATGACGCGGGAAAAGAGCGGCCGGTAAGAGATGGCGATCTGCTGCGAGTCTTTCCGTTGTCGCCGAAATTTGCCAACGCGATAACATTGCGCGGCAATGTGGCTGAGCCCGGACTCTATCCCTGGAAAGAGGGGATGCGGGTCTCGGATCTGATTCCCTCGCGGGCTGCCTTGATCACGCGGAACTATTGGAACAGGCAGAACCATCTGGTGCGCACGGAGCCGGCCCGTCCATTCGCCAACTCGAGCGAAGGGGCGATCGGAAACCCGGCAATGGATGGCGCCTCGAGCGGGCAAGGCGAATTCCCCGGCAATCAGCGACAGCAGGTGGCGGGCGGGCAAGGTCGCGATATGCAGCGGAATCGTGATTCCAACGATCCCCTCAAGCAAAACAACAATTCTCTCGACCAGGATAACGATTCCCTTGGCCAGACCAACGACGGCGGGACAAGGCAAGGCGTCGATGGGCTCGAAGCGGGGAAGTCACGGGACGTGACCTCCATTGGCAAGAACAGCGCTGAGATCAACTGGGAATACGCCCTGATTGAGCGGCTCGATGAACGCGATCTGAGCACGCAGCTGATCCCATTTCGCCTGGCCAGCGCAATCGACGATCCGGCATCGGCGGCCAACCAGGTTCTGAAGCCAGGCGACGTGGTAACGATTTTTTCGCGAGCCGACCTTGAACTGCCGATGGACAAGCACGCAACCTTTGTGCGGATCGGCGGAGAAGTGAATGCACCGGGCGTGTACCGCGTGAGCTCCGGCGAAACTCTGAGAGACCTGGTGGCCAGGGCTGGGGGACTGACCGAACACTCCTACTTGTATGCATCAGTTTTTACGCGCCTATCGACGCGGAATGCCCAGGAAGCACAGCTGCGGCAGTCGTCAGAGCAGATGCAGAATGAATTGGTCTCCAAATTCGCGAATGCGGCCCCGCAGCCTGGACAAACAGCGGCGGACCAACAGGCGCAACTCGCCTTGCAGCAGACCGCGCTGGCCCAATTGAATTCCATCAAGCCCACCGGCCGGGTTGTTCTGAACATGCAGCCCGCAGCGGCGGAGGTTTCCGACATTCCGACATTCCCGTTGGAAGACGGGGACACGTTCTACATTCCACCTCGGCTGAGCACGGTTGCAGTGGCCGGGGAAGTGTACAACGCAAACGCGTTTCGTTACGAGCCGGGGGCGCGGCTGATCAGCTACTTGAACGCCGCTGGCGGTGCGACGCGCTCGGCAGACCAAAAGCGCATGTTCGTGATTCGAGCAGATGGCACCGTCGTGAGCCGGCAATCGCGGAATACCCACTCCCACGGCAGCTACGACAATCTAAGGCTTTTGCCGGGGGATGCCATCATTGTGCCGGAGAAGATCCGCGTGTCGTCGCCGATGAACACGCTTCTGCAGGCAACCCAGCTCGCCTCCGAACTCGCACTGACGGGAGCTGCTGTCAGCGTACTGAAGTAACTTGGGCAGCGGCGCCGCGCGACAGGAACCATGTGATGAGAAATGGAATGACACCGAACGAGACAACATTGACGATGCAGGCCGAAGAGCTCACGGACGAACAGATTTCGCCGAGGAGGCAGGATCCGCTCGTCGGAGTCCTATTGATTGAGTCGCTCACCAGCATAGCGCGGGAGAAACTGCTGATTGCGAAAGTTGCCGGGTTTGCCATGGTTGTTGGGCTGGGGATCAGCCTGGTACTTCCCGTCCGCTACACGGCGACGACCAGCATCATGACCCCGCAGCAAACGCAGTCATCGGCAGCGATGCTGATGAACCAGCTTGTGAATCCCAATGCAAGTTCCCTGGCCGCGGCGGCCTCGGCCGGGCTAGGCCTAAGAAATCCGAACGATCTCTATATCGGTCTGCTCGACTCGAGGACGGTGACTGACGCGATCATCCAAAAATACGAGTTGATGAAGGTCTACAAGGCGGCCGATATGACAGCAGCTCGAAAAGAGCTGTCTGAGCACACCAGCGTAACTTCGGAAAAGAGCGGACTCATTGCCATCTCCGTTACCGAGAAGGACAAAGCCCGCGCAGCAGATCTGGCGAATGACTACACCGCAGAACTTCGCAACCTGACCAAGACGCTGGCCGTGACCGAGGCGGCGCAAAGGCGCCTTTTTTACGATGACCAACTGAAGCGTGCCAAAGATGACTTGATCGCGGCGCAGGTAACTTTCCAGAAGATTCGGCAGGGCAGGGGCCTTATTCAATTGGACGCCCAGACGCGGTCGCTGCTCGAGAACCTTGCGGTGCTGCATGCGCAAGTGGCGGCCAAGCAGGTGGAGTTGCAGGCACTGCGTTCCTACTCGACAGAGCAGAATCCAAGTGTTCAGCTTGCGGAGAATCAGCTTTCGACCCTTCAGGCGCAGGTGGCCCGGCTGGATGAGAGCAACAACTCCTCCACGCCGTCGAAGCTTGGCCTTGAAGACGTTTCTGGTGCTGGTGTCGATTATCTTCGCGCCGAGCACGAGCTGCAATACCGGCAGACGCTGTTCGACCTGCTGGTGAGGCAGTACGATGCAGCCCGGCTCGATGAAGCCAAGGACGCTGCTGTGATCCAGGTAGTGGTACCTGCCACTCCTCCGGACCGCAAGTCTTCGCCGCATCGAGCTCAGATCGTCATCATGTGTACCTTGCTGGGCATCTTTGCCGCGCTCTTTTACCTGTTTATCCGGAACGGGGCCAACCGGAATCCGGATCTCTACCGATCGCTGATCGATCTGAAGTCCGCAATGCTTGGCCGGTAGCAGCACGGTGTACAAGCACCCTCCGAAGGAGGGGCAGTTTCCGCTCTACAAGAACTTTGCAAAGGAGTACGGCCATGATTGCCGAGGTTTCCTGCACGCATCTGGACAGCTTTCTGGAGAAAATCGAGAGGCGGAGCCTGACTGCCGGCATTGTCGGCCTCGGCTACGTAGGGCTCCCTCTAACACGACTCTTCACGAGTCAGGGGTTCCGGGTTCTCGGCTTCGACATCGACGCGAAGAAAACGGAAATGTTGATGGCCGGGGAGAGCTACATCCGCCACATCCCCTCATCGGAAGTGGCGGAGATGCGCCGGGATGACCGCCTGTTGGCGACGACCGATTTCGCATCCATCTGCCAGGCGGATACTCTGAGCATCTGCGTTCCAACTCCGCTCGACAAGTTTCGCCAGCCGGACCTCACGGCGATCCGGGAAACCGCGGAAGCGCTCACACCCCATCTGAGGCCGGGGCAACTGGTCATTCTCGAAAGCACGACTTATCCGGGCACGACGACCGAGGTTGTACTGCCGATCCTGAGACGGTCGGGGCTGAAGCTCGGCGAAGAACTCTTTGTGGGCTACTCCCCGGAACGGGAGGACCCCGCAAACCCGCACTTTACAGCGCGCACGATTCCGAAGGTGGTGGGCGCGAACGACCCTACCTCGCGCCGTGCACTTGAGAGCTTTTACAAGGCCTGCTTCGACCAGATTGTTCCGGTCTCGTCATGTGAAGCAGCGGAGATGGCAAAGATTCTTGAGAATATCTACCGCTGCGTGAACATTGCTTTAGTGAACGAGATGAAGTTGTTATGTCAGCGGATGGGTCTAAATATCTGGGAGATCGTGGACGCAGCCAAGACGAAGCCGTTCGGGTTCCAGGCATTTTATCCGGGACCCGGGCTGGGCGGTCACTGCATTCCGATCGATCCGTACTACCTCTCGTGGAAAGCACGGGAGTTCGACTTCACGACCCGATTTATTGAACTGGCGGGCGAAGTGAATACCAACATGCCTTACGAGGTGGTGACCCGGGTCGCTGAACAGTTGAATACGAGGGGCATCTCGACCAACTCAGCGCGGCTGTTGATCCTGGGCCTGGCCTACAAGAAGAATGTGGACGACTGCCGGGAATCTCCCTCAATCAAGATTCTCAAGCTGCTGGCCGAGCGAGGATTCGATCTCAGGTATTTCGATCCTCATGTTAAGGGTTACCGGTCGCATCGCTATGGGGCATTGGCGGGGATCGAGTTGGATGAACTTACGGACGAGGCGCTCCTGCAGTCGGACGCGACGCTGATCCTTACCGACCATGATGCGTTCGACTACGAACGTATCGTCCGGCTGTCCCCTCTCGTTTTCGACACCCGGAATGCAACGCGCAACGTGGCAGAGCACAGGGAAAAGATCACTCTTGCGTGAGAAAGAAGGCAACGTGGCAAAGAATATTGCTGTGGTAGGAAACGGATACTGGGGCAAGAACCTGGTGAGGAATTTTGCCGAGCTCGGCGTGTTGCGGGCAGTGTGCGACGACAATCCGGTGGGCGAGGCTAATATCAGGGCCAAACACCCCGACGTGCTGTGCTACCGGGATTATGAAGAAGTTCTCGGAGATCAGCAGATTACCGCCGTGGTTCTGGCGACACCGGCCGTACTCCATTTCAAGATGGCCCAGCGGGCCCTTTCGGCAGGTAAGGATGTGTACGTGGAAAAGCCGCTTGCGCTCAAGGCATGCGAAGGTGAGCAGCTGTTGGAACTGGCGACGCGGCGAGGCCGGTTGTTGATGGTAGGTCACATTCTGCAGTACCATCCGGCGGTGAAAAAGCTGAAAGAACTTATAAGAACCGGAGCCCTGGGCCGCATCGAGTACATCTATTCGAATCGCCTGAACATGGGTAAGATCCGAGCCGAGGAGAACATCCTGTGGAGTTTTGCTCCACACGATATCAGCGTTGTGCTGGGTCTGCTTGGCGAGACTCCGCAATCTGTGACCTGTGAGGGAGGCGACTACATTGGCCAGCATGTTGCCGATGTGACGGTGAGTCAGTTCAGCTTTGCCAACGGCGTGCGCGCGCACATTTTTGTGAGCTGGCTTCATCCGTTCAAGGAGCAGCGACTGGTGGTGATCGGATCGGAGCAGATGGCGGTCTTCGACGATATGGCAGCCGACAAGCTGGTATTGTATCCGCACCGCGTGGAGTGGATCGATCGCGTTCCGAACGCGGTCAAGGCGAACGCAGTGCCGGTGGATCTGGAACAGGAAGAGCCGCTCAGGAACGAGTGTCTTGAATTCATCGAGTGCATCCGGACACGGCGCAATCCGCTGACCGACGGCGCGGAGGGTCTGCGCGTGCTGCGCGTACTGAACGCATGCGAGCAGGCGATGGAGTCGCACAAGACGGTGCACCTGAGCGCGGAAGACGCGCCGCAGGCAAAACCCTATTTTGCGCATCCCACCGCGATTGTGGACGAGCCTTGCGAAATTGGCGCGGGCACCAAGATATGGCATCACTCGCACATTCTGAAGAACGCCAAAATCGGCGAGCGGTGCATCTTCGGGCAGAACTGCCAGGTGGCTGGAAACGTCGTGATCGGCAACAACGTGAAGGTGCAGAACAACGTATCGATTTACGAGGGGACGGTCGTGGAAGACGACGTATTTCTAGGCCCGTCCTGTGTACTGACCAATGTGACCAACCCGCGATCCCAGGTCAATCGCCACGAACTTTACGAGAAGACGATCATTCGCCGCGGCGCAACGGTGGGCGCGAACGCCACCATTGTCTGCGGCATTGAACTGGGACGCTATGCTTTTATCGCAGCGGGCGCAGTAGTGGCGCGCAACGCGCCTGATTACGCACTGATGATGGGAAACCCGGCGCGCCAGTCAGGTTGGATGAGCCGCCACGGTCATCGCCTTTCCGATCCGGACCCAGATGGGGTAATGCGCTGCCCGGAAAGCGGCTTCCGCTACAAGGAAGTAGAGCCCGGGCTGATGCGGTGCCTCGACCTGGACGAAGATGCCCCGCTTCAAAAGGAGCTGAGCACCGGCTCAAAAACGTACGACGAATTCAAGGCCCAGCCGGCCTTGCAGGGAGCCTTGTGATGGAAGTTCCTCTTCTCGACCTGAAAGCGCAATACGCAACCATCAAGAACGACGTTGTGAAGTCGGTCACCGATGTCTTGGACTCGCAAATCTGCATCGGTGGCCCAAAGCTGGCCGAACTCGAGCGGGGGGTTGCCGCGCTCAGCGGATGTGGATATGGGGTCGGAGTATCGAGCGGCACAGATGCGCTGCTCTGCTGCCTGATGGCCCTTGGAATCGGCGCAGGCGACGAGGTGATTACGACACCCTTCACCTTCTTTGCCACCGCAGGATCCATCGCCCGGACTGGTGCCACGCCCGTATTCGTCGACATCGATCCAGCCACCTATAACATCGACCCGAACCAAATTGAGTCGAGGATCACCAGCCGGACAAAGGCTATCCTGCCCGTACACCTGTACGGCCAGATGTGCGACATGGATCCAATCATGGAGATTGCCGCACGGCACGGTATTTTTGTGATCGAAGACGCCGCGCAGTCGATTTCGGCAACCTACAAGGGCCGCAGCGCAGGAAGTATCGGCACTGTTGGCTGCTTCAGCTTTTTCCCAAGCAAGAACCTGGGTGCGGCAGGCGACGGCGGAATGATTGTGACGAATGACCAGGCGCTGGCCGAGAAGATCAGTCTGTTCCGAAACCACGGCGCAAAACCGAAATATTACCACAAGTTTGTGGGCGGAAACTTCCGCCTCGATCCTCTCCAAGCTGCAATTCTGCTGGTGAAGCTTCCGAATCTGGATGCCTGGTCGGCAGCACGCCGCCGTAACGCCGCCTACTACAACGGACGGTTGAAGGAAGCAGGTATTGAGACGCCTTTCGTCGCACCCGAATGCGTGAGCGTGTGCAACCAGTACGTGGTCCGCGTGGACAATCGCGAGGAGTTGAGGGCGAAATTGAAAGTCGCCGGAATTGGCACGGAGGTGTACTATCCCGTGCCACTGCATCTGCAAGCGTGCTTTGCGTCTCTGGGCTACAGCAGGGGGGACCTGCCCCATGCGGAAAAGGCCGCCGACGAAGTGCTTGCCTTGCCGGTCTATCCCGAACTGACTCCAGCCATGCTCGCCTATGTTGCCGATACATTGCTTGCGTCAGTCGAAGCCGGCAGTGGAAAGCATTCCGCCGACCTGGCGGGAATCGGCCGATGATCCGGAGGCACCGCAGCCTCGTAGGGAACACGGCTCTCAGCATCCTCGGCCAGGTGTTGCCGGCATTGACGGCCATCGTGGTGCTGCCGCTCCTGGCGCGGACCCTGGGCAATGAGCGCCTCGGGTTCCTATCGCTGGTCTGGATCGTAATTGGCTATTTTTCGCTGCTCGATTTTGGACTGGGGTTGGGAGTCACAAAGTCGGTTGCGGCGGCAATCGGCACCGGAGCCACGGAGAAGATTCCCACCGTATTTTGGACGGCGTGGATGACGCAGTTCTCGATGGGATGCGTGGGCGGACTGCTGCTCGGGGTGTTTGCCCATCCGCTGGCGGTCAACGTGCTGCGCGTACCGGATTACCTGGCCGCAGAAACTGTTCATGCCCTCAAAATGTGCGCGATAGCCATGCCGATCATCATCATGACGCCTTCGGTCATTGGCGTGTTGCAGGCCGGACAGAGATTTGACCTGACGGTGATGATCCAAACTCCATTCGCCATCGGCCAGTTCGCATTGCCCTACCTGTGCGCGCGGCATGGCATGGATCTGAGCGGCATCATCGGTGTGCTCCTTCTGTCACGGACGGCATCGTTTCTGCTGATGTGCGTAGCTTCTGCGGCCGTGTTTCCCGGGCTGCTGCGCCGGCCTTCGTTTTCGCGAGCCGAGTTCCGGTCACTCCTTGGATTCGGCAGTTGGGTGACAATTGGAACGCTGATTGCGCCCCTGGTGCTCTACGCTGACCGGTTCGTGGTGAGCAGGGTTCTCTCGCTCTCCTATCTAGCCTTTTACTCGATCCCGGCAGACGCGCTGATCCGGCTTATGTTTGTGCCAGCCAGCATTGTGAGCGTCGCGTTTCCGGCTTTCAGCCAATTGCGAGCGCGTGCCGACGGCGATGCGATTCGCGGCCTGGCGTACAAGGCCTCAAGGTCGATTCTCTATCTGATGGTGGTGCCGCTGGGCGCAATGATTCTGTGCGGCCCGCAGCTGATGAACGTGTGGATGGGCACCGCATTTGCGCAGAAGGCTTCCGTGGTACTGCAGATCCTGGCTCTGGGAGCTTTGGCGAACGCAATCGCCCGGATTCCGTTTGGGTTGCTGCAGGCCGTTGGCCGTCCGGATCTTCCCAGCAAACTGCAACTGATTGAACTACCTTTTCAGGTCGTATTGACCTATGTGCTGACGGTGCAATTCGGATTGCGCGGCACGGCGATTGCATGGACACTGCGCATGACGCTTGACATGCTTGCGTTGTTTTTCCTGGCACACCGGGCCGGTATCCTGCTGCTGAGTCGTGCGGGCATGTGGCGGGCCGCGGAAAACAGCGCCATGATCCTAGCCCCGGCGGTATTGATGGCCGTGGCACTCCCCCCGGGACTGGATACGCGAATGCGGCTTGCCGCCGATGCCGGTTGGGTGTTGTGGAGCCTTACGATCATCGCCTTGCGGGGCATGACGGCCCCGGACAGGACTGCATTCTCGCGAATGCTGGCGCGGGCATGACGAGCGTCCTGAGCACCTATGTAAAACGCCCGAGGGACGGATGGGATCCGCTTTGCGGCAGTTCCCGGCTGGTCTCTAACTTATGACCATTTCGCAAAATGCGGACTCCTTCGCGCTGAACGGTGCGACCTCGCAGATACCGGATCGAAGCACCTGGCGAGTAAGGCGGCTCGAGGTCTTTCTCGGCTCCATCCTGCTGGGCCCGGTGGCCGTGGTCTCGATCGCCGGCCGAACGCCTTCGATTTTCTGCGTCGACCTGGTTGCTCTGTTCTGCATCGTCGCCGTGCTTTGGAAACGGCTTCCGGCTGAGGATGTGAAGCGCTCGCTGTTTCACGGAGTATGGTACTGGTACCTGGGCTACCTTTTGCTGGTGTTGCTGACAGTTCCGATGGGAGTCGATCCGTTGCGCAGCATTGTCGGGCTGAAGGTGCGCTTGATGCCGTTTCTGATGTTTTCGGTCATCTCGCTGCTGCTGCGCAACCGGCGCCAGGTGATGCGCTTTATGACAGCCGTCGGGCTGTGCGGGGTGGCAGTGGCCGCAATGACGATCGTGATTTACACGATGGAGATGCACGGATACAAGGGCCCCTTTATGCCGGATCCCGAAGACACGAAGGACATAGCGCAGACAACATTCGGCGTGAGCAACTACATCGGCAGCATTTTGATTCTGACCCTTCCGCTGATCGCCACCTTCAAGCTTTCCGGCGGCGTGAAGACGGCGGCGGTAAGATTCGGTGCATTTGCAATATCACTGGTTGCGCTGCTGCTGACCAACTCACGCGGCTCGGTGATCAGCCTGGTGGCCGGCCTGGTTCTGTGGATGGTGTTCACACTCCTCTTTGTGCCAATGAAGGCCGTCGGTCGCGCTAAACTCCTGCTCTCTCTGGGCGCAATCGTCGCGCTGTCGGTCGTGAGCTGGGAGATGCTCCCGGATATCATCACGTATTCCTTCGCGCAGCGAATGAACGTTCTGCTGGCGGATGTCCAGAGCGGCAACCTGGCGAGTAACCGTGCCAGCGTCTGGCTGCCCGGACTGAGTCATGCGCTGGACTCTCCGGTGATCGGCATCGGTATTGCAAATCAATACGAGGAGATGGCCAAACTGGGGATGGACACCTCATCGCACAACCTCTTTCTTGAAACGATTCTTGAGACAGGACTGGCTGGGCTGGTGCTGCTGACCGGGATGCTGACAGCGTGCTTGATAACCGTTATCCGGTTGTCGCGCACGGGCACCACCGAGGAGACAAGAAGGATCGGTCTAGCACTCCTACTTGGCTTTCTGGCAGGAATCATCAATGTCTGCGCAGAGCCGAGTTTCTGGGGTGCGGAGTACGGATATATTTTCTGGTCGATGGTGGCCGGAGCATACGCCTTGAAGCGGTTCGATATCGATTCCCGGCAAGGTGCCCTCGCATGACCATGACTGCTGATCTGTCGGTCGTGATCGTGACATACAACTCCGCCTCGGACATTGAGCGCTGTCTCGATTCACTTCCAGCCGACAATCAAGAATTGGCTCTCGATATTCTCGTTGTCGACAATGCTTCTTCCGATGCCACCCTCGAGCTGATCCGAGCGCGATATCCCCGTGTGGCACTGACGGCAAACGAAAAGAACACGGGATTTGGGGCGGCCAACAACCAGGCGATGCGGGAATGCAGCTCCGAGCTGATCCTTCTTCTGAATCCAGATACAGAAGTGGCGCCGGGCGCGCTCGAAACGATGATGGAATTTATGAACGCGCACGCGGAATGCGGATGCTGTGGCCCGATGCTGGTGGATGAAAACGGTGTGGAGGCGCCCGCGGTGGCAATGCCCGACGCGCTGGGTCTGATGTTGAACACACTGAAGCTGAAAGGCGCGGAGAATCGCAAGGTTCCAACGGTTCTTTCAGGCGCATGCCTGATGCTGCGCAGCGAATTGCTTGAGCGAGTCGGGTATCTGGATGAGCAGTTCTTCTGGTGCGAGGACGTTGATTATTGCCTGCGGGTGTTGGCTGCCGGATACACGGTGATGAGCTGCAAGCAGGCCGTTGTCCGGCACTTTAGCGGACAAAGTGCGAAGTCAAACCAGAAACTGCACATGTATGCGATGTACTCGAGCAAGGTGCGGTTCGCTTACAAGCACCTGAGCGGATTGAAGAGAGCGGCGACATTCTGCTGGCTGTGCCTTGAGATTGTTCTCCGCTATCTGAAGTGCCAATTTGCGGCCACGGTGTTGAGAGGTGGAGTCGAGGAGGCGGGCAAGGCCGAGGGCCTGCGCGCCGTGCTCTGGCGGCTACCCCTGATTCTGCAACACGACTACGCGAGCGACTACCGCCGATTCTCATGAGAAGAATTGAAGAAGGCCATACCGGTTTTTCCCCTCAGGATGCAACGGTCCTTATGGATCGATTCGAGCCGGCACTTTCAGGGGAAAACAACGAAATCCGACAGCCAGAATGGGGTGGCGTCGATCAGGAGCCGGAGCGCGCCGTGAGGACTACACCGGATCAAAGCGGTCAACAGCCAACCCTGAAGATTTGCTGCTTCGGGAACGCCGCCAGTATTCACACCAGACGCTGGGTAACCTACTTCAGCATCCGCGGATTCGATGTGACGCTGATTTCCGTGACACCGGGCATAGTGCCGGGGGTACACATGCATGTGCTTGGATCCTCGGAACGACCAAGAAAGTGGGATTACCTGAGGTCAACACTCAAGGCACGCCGCATAGTCCGGACGCTCGCACCGGACATCGTCCACGTGCATTACGCGGGTGGCTATGGCGTGATGGGCGCCCTGATTGGATGGCATCCTCTGATTACCACCGTCTGGGGCAGTGAATTGCTGGTGGTTGCACGGCGGTCCTGGCTTCTACGCAAGGTCGTCCAATGGATTCTTCGTTCCGCCGACCTCGTGACGTGTACCGCGCAGATGATGGTGGGCGAAATTGAGCAGTTGGGGATCGATCGAAGCAGGATTGAGATGATTCCATTTGGTGTGGATACAGCGATCTTCCACTCGTGCGAAATACTGAAGCCGGGATTGAACGAGGCCCTGACCGTGGTTTCGACCCGTGCCCTGGAACCTATTTATTGCGTCGAAGTTTTTCTTGATGCGCTGAGCAAGGTTCTGGCCCGGTTCAAGAATGCACGGGCCGTGATTGTAGGGAATGGCATGAAGCGGGAAGCCCTTGAAGCACGCGTCAAGGAGCTTGGGATCGCCGACAGGGTGCGGTTTGAAGGAGCCGTGGCGCCGGAACGAATGTCGGAAATATTGCAGGCAGCAGATATCTACGTTTCCACTTCGCCCACGGACACGAACCATGTTTCGTTGAACGAAGCGATGGCGTGCGGCGCGTTTCCGGTGGTAACCAATATTCCGGCCAATCGCGAGTGGCTGTCGGATGGAGAGACGGGACTGCTGGTAAAGCCGAAAGATTCGGACGATCTGGCGGAGAAGCTGGTCCGCGCTCTTGAAGACCGCGGACTTCGCACAAGCGCGGCTGCGCGCAACCGGGAAACGGTCGAGCTTCGCGCCAGCTTCCAGGGGGGGATGGAAGCCAACGAGCGGCTTTATCGATCGCTGGCGAGCCGGAAGTTCGAGATGAAGGGTCGGCGGACCGCCGAAGAGCAGGCTGTTTCGGTGCCCCATAGGCAGGATCAGCTTTGAGGGAGAGCAATCGTCGGATGAAGGGCAAACCAATGAAAATCTGGCTGGTAACGATAGGGGAGCCGTTACCGCTCGGCATCTCGAAGGACGACCGCCTTCATCGAACCGGTCAGTTTGCCCGCTATTGCGCGTCGAAGGGGCACGAAGTTGTCTGGTGGACTTCGACCTTCGATCATTTCCGCAAGCAGCATCATTTCGAGGGCGACAAAACCATGGCTCACTCGCGCGGGCTGAAGATCATGCTGCTGCGAGGATGCGGGTACGCGCGCAATGTGTCGTTGGGCCGGCTCAGGGACCATCGCCAGCTAGCGGAAAAATTTGCCCGTGCCGCGGAGCAAATGGAAGTGCCAGACGTGATTGTGGCGGCCTTGCCTACGATTGAGCTTTGTTCGGCGTGCGTGGATTTCGGGAAGCGGCACGCAGTTCCGGTGGTGCTCGATGCGCGGGACATGTGGCCAGATATTTTTGCGGAGGCTGTGCCTCGCGTGGCGCAGCCGGCTGCGCGGTTACTGTTGCGTCCACTCTACAAAATGGCTGAACGGGCGTGCTCAGAGGCCACAGCCATCATTGGCATAACGGATGCATTCGTTGATTGGGGCGTCCGGCGGGGAAAGCGCGGGCGGCGAGCATTCGACAGAAGTTTCCCGATCGCGTATGAGGCTACCGAGCCCGCGCCGGAAAAGATTGGCGCTGCGGACCGCTTCTGGGACGAACTGGGGATTTACCGAGACTCGCCAGAGATGGTGGTCTGCTACTTCGGCAATGTGGGGGTGCAGCTCGACCTGGAGCACGCTGTTGAGGGTGCCTGGTCTCTCTACCGCCAAGGAAGCCGGACCAGGCTGGTTCTCTGCGGTTCAGGCGAACGGCTCGAAGAGTACCGGAAAAAATCGGCGGGCTGCCCAAACGTCCTGTTTCCGGGCTGGGTGGATGGAGCACGCATCTGGTCGCTGATGCGCCGCTCGCACGCCGGACTGGATCCACTTCCCTGCCGCTACGATTTTCTGGCCACAATCAACAACAAGGCGGTGGAATACCTGAGTGCGGGATTGCCCGTGATTTCAAGCCCGCAAAGCGGTGTACTGTACGAGCTGCTTAGAACCGAGTCTTGCGGAATGAGTTACGACTCCGGTTCCGCTGAAGGGCTGGTCGCCGTACTGAAGCGACTTGAGACCGATGGTGCAATGAGGACTGCTATGTCCTCCCGCTCCAGTTCTGTATTTGCACTTCGATTTTCTGCAGAGGCTGTTCATGCTGAGATGGAAAACTACCTCGCCGATGTCGTGAGCGATGCCCATCCGTTGAGCAGGTTAATGGGCCAAGATGAGAAAGAACTCCAGCTCTACTGATTACATTGCGTATGCCCTTGATGAGTCTCCGGAAAACAGCGCGGAACTGCCCGATGGCTATTACTTCAAAACCTGGTTGCCGCGAATCCTTGACCCGCTTCCTCCGACCCTTGGACCGAAATCGATCATATGGACGGTGTCACACTTTTGCGGGGTGCTCGGGAATCGTTTCTTCCGAATTGTGTTTGTCTGCAAGGGAAACCGCATCGTCCATCGCTCCTGCGTTTTTCCGGCGCATTTTAGGTGGTCGTTTATGAAGGTAAACGATTTGCAGATCGGCGCCACCTGGACCGACCCTGCCCAGCGTTGCAAAGGACTGGCTTCGGCCACGCTGGCCCACATCACATCCACGATGGCAGAGCCGGGACGCCGCTTCTGGTACATCAGCAGAGAGCAGAACGCGGCATCGCGCCACGCCTGCGAGTACGTCGGCTTCAAGCTGGTCGCCCACCTGGAACGACACTCCATTCTCGAGATTCCGTTAACGAGTTGGTTGGTGGTGACGAAGGGCCAACCGGAAGAAACGGCGAGAGGACGGACAACCGCGTTAACAAATAAGTACCACTGGCCGTCCAGCAGTTCCTACGTGGCTCGCCGAAATCACCAATAACGGCTGACTGACACATTGTCGATGGAGACTTTCCCGCCGGGCATCCAACCCCGAGGCGCGACCCCTTGGACACGGCCTCCGGGAACAAGAGTCAACCCGGCAATAGCGGAATGCACTTCGAAGACCAGAACGACTCAATCAAGCCGGGACGCAGGACGGTCAGTAGACTCGAGCGAATTGCTCAAACCAAAAGCGGAGCAGACACATGACCACTCTTCAAAACCTTACTGCAGTGCCTTTCTTCAACTACCCAAGCGTCTTCAAGCAAGAGCAGGACGAGATGCTGCGGGTCTTTTCGGACGTTGGGAACCGCGGAGCATTCATTCTGCAGAGAGATCTGGAGGAGTTTGAACACAGTCTCGCCGCGTTTCTGGGAGCCCGCCATTCGCTGGGCGTGGGCAATGCCACTGACGGGTTGCACTTTGCCGTCCGCGCGGCCGGCATCGGACAGGGCGATGAAGTGATTGTGAGTTCGCACACGATGATCGCAACGGCAGCGGCAGTGCATTTCGCCGGGGCTGTGCCCGTCCCAGTGGAGTGCGGTCCCGATCATCTGATCGACCCCGCGGCAGTGGAAGCGGCCGTGAACTCAAAAACCCGCGCCATTATGCCGACCCAGTTGAACGGGCGAACCTGCGACATGACTGCAATTCAATCGATTGCCGATAAGCACGGGCTGCTGATTATCGAAGATGCCGCGCAAGCGCTCGGATCGAAATTCAAAGGCCAGTGTGCCGGCACATTCGGCATTGCCTCGGCCATCAGCTTTTACCCCGCCAAGGTTCTCGGCTGCCTGGGCGATGGCGGCGCGGTGGTAACCAACGATGATTCGATCTTCGAAAAGATTTACCAAATGCGCGACCACGGACGGAGCACAGGCGGGGAAATTGTTTCCTGGGGCCTGAATTCGCGGCTCGACAACCTGCAGGCTGCGTTTCTCGACTTCCAGATGAAGAAGTACGACGACGTCATGCTGCGTCGACGTCACCTGGCTACTGTTTATACCGAGCGCCTGAGTGATGTTGCGGAGTTGGTGTTGCCGCCGCCTCCGTTCGCCGATGCCGACCACTTCGACATCTACCAGAACTATGAGATCGAGGCGGAACGGCGCGATGAACTCAAAGCTTATCTGAAGGAGAACGGCGTTGGCACCCTGATTCAATGGGGCGGCCAAGCGGTCCACCAACTGAAGGCTCTCGGATTCAGCCAGAATCTACCGTACACGGACAGATTGTTCACGCGGATTCTGATGCTGCCCATGAACATGTCCTTATCCGATGACGATGTGCGCTACGTATGCGCCAACATCCGTGCATTTTTTGGATACTCCGCATGAGCGCCAAAGTTATGATCGACACACGAGCCCTTGCAAAGAAGATTCGGATCCACGCGCTCCGGATGACGAGCAGAGGCGGCGGATCGCACGTTGGCGCGATTTACTCCTGCGCCGATATCCTTGCCGTTCTTTACGGAGGCATCCTGAATGTCGATTCAGCCTTTCCTGAGAAGGCGGACCGCGATCGCTTTGTCTTGAGCAAGGGACACGCGGGCGGCGGACTCTATGCCGCACTCGCCGAGCGCGGCTTCTTTCCAACCGAGGAACTTTTGACGCATTACCAGGACGGATCGCGGCTATGCGGTCACGTATCCCATGAGCTTCCGGGGATTGAGGTTTCTACGGGTGCGCTGGGGCATGGTTTGCCGATCGCCGCGGGGATGGCTTACGCGGGAATTCTGCAGGGCGCGGGTCACCGCATTTTCGCCCTGCTGAGCGATGGAGAATGCGACGAAGGGTCGACGTGGGAAGCGGTTCTGTTCGCGGCGCAGAGGAAGCTGGAAAATCTTGTTGTCATTGTCGACTACAACCGGATCCAGGGAATTGCGCCGATTGCAGACGTCATCGAGCTCGAACCTTTCGCTGACAAATGGAGATCGTTCGGTTGGGCAGTTCGCGAAGTGGATGGTCACGATCACGCGAGTCTTGGGG
Organism: Acidobacteriaceae bacterium; assembly: GCA_003164255.1. Taxonomy (GTDB): domain Bacteria; phylum Acidobacteriota; class Terriglobia; order Terriglobales; family Acidobacteriaceae; genus Telmatobacter. Next base: position 25,257 of record PLST01000204.1, read on the forward strand.
ACACGCTCGGGGCCGTTCCGTTTGAATCGGACAAGCCTTCATGTCTGATTGCGCGCACGACAAAGGGCAAGGGAGTGAGCTTCATGGAAGACAGCGTGCTTTGGCACTACCGGATTCCGCGTGGCGAAGAGTTTGAAGCCGCACTGATTGAATTGGAGGGCCGCCCGTGAGAGACAGCTTTGTAGGCGTGTTAACGGAGCAGGCTGCGGAGCATCCGGAGCTTCTGCTGCTGACCGGGGATCTTGGCTTTGGCGTGTTGAACGACTTTATTGCTCGTTTTCCAAGGCAATTTCTCAACATGGGAGTAGCGGAACAGAATATGACGGGCGTGGCTGCCGGGCTGGCTCTGGAAGGACACACGGTCTTCACCTATTCAATCGGCAACTTCCCGACGCTTCGCTGCCTTGAGCAGATTCGCAACGATGTCTGCTACCACAATGCAAATGTGAAGGTGGTCTGCGTTGGAGGGGGCATGAGCTACGGCCCGGTGGGCATGTCGCATCATGCAACAGAAGACCTAGCCATTCTTCGCTCGCTCTCCGGGATCGAAGTCTTCTCGCCAGGCGACCTGTGGGAAGCCGCAGAGGCGACGCGCTACCTACTTGCGAAAGAGGGCCCAGCCTATCTACGACTGGACAAGTCGGCCGCTCGATCGACTGTAAGGAGTGGTGAAAAGTTTCGGCCGGGCAAGATTCGCGTCGTCCGCGACGGAGATGACGTGACGCTTGCCGCAACCGGCGGGATTCTCGGCGAGGCTCTCACCGCGGCCGAGACGTTGACCAGCCAGGGTATAAGCTGCCGAGTTTTGAGTGTGCATACGATCAAGCCGCTTGATATCGAAACGCTGTCTGCCGCGGCAAACGAGACGGGCGGAATCATCACAATTGAAGAACACAACGTAGATGCCGGCCTTGGCGGTGCGGTTGCCGAGGCACTTTTGGAAGCAGGCGTAATTCCCGGATTCTTTGCCAGGATGGGACTGCGCAATACGTTTTCATCGGTGGTCGGAAGTCAGACTTTTCTCCGCAAGGTCTATGGGCTCGATGCGGCGGCAATCGCCGACACAGTGTCGGCAAAACTCCGAATTAACGCGAAGGTACACGCATGATGTTGAAACGTGCTTTCGATATTGTGGCTTCAGGGCTTGGCCTGCTTGCATTCTCGCCGATTTTGCTTGGCGTCATGCTCGCCATCTGGCTGCAGGACAAGCAGTCACCGTTTTACATTGCTCCACGCGCGGCCCGCGGCGGCGGCTCATTTCATATGGTCAAGTTTCGATCCATGGTTGTGAACGCGGACAAACTCGGCGGCTCATCGACGGCAATCACCGACCGCCGCATCACGCCCGTTGGCCAATTTGTGCGCGCCTACAAGATTGATGAATTGATTCAACTTTGGAACGTCTTCAAGGGTGATATGAGCCTGGTGGGACCGCGACCACAGGTGCTGAGCGATGCCGCGCTCTACACAGACGTTGAAAAACGAATGCTCTCCGTTCGTCCGGGGATCACGGATCCGGCTTCAATTGTCTTTTCTGACGAAGGCAAGATCCTTGAAGGTAGTTCGAATCCCGACCATCTTTACGATCAGATTATCCGGCCGTGGAAGAGCCGGCTTGCGTTGGCCTACATTGATCACGGCAACGTCTGGATCGATTTAGAGATGATCGCGCTGACGGTCGTTGCGATTTTATCCAAGCCCACCGCTTTACGAGCATTGGGTAAGCTTTTGCGCCGATGGAATCTTGATCCCCTGGTGATACGCATGGCGGAGCGCCAGGTGCCCCTGATGCCCTATCCCCCACCGGGCGCCGAAGCAATCGCTCACTCCTCATAAAAGCACAGCTTCAGCCAGCTGAAACCGCAGCCCGCAAGCAAATCGCAGAAGAAATTCACGCACGAACGCAAAGAGCGAAATGGCGCCCGGCCGCTGCGCTCCCGCGCTTGAAGGACAGGTAAACGAAGATGCCAAAATTGCAAAACATCAAGGATGAACTTGGAGGGTGGCGCAGACCCATCATGTGGGCACTCCAGGTGAGTGTGTTTGCGTTCTCCGGAGTCGCGGGATTCCTGTTGCGTTTCGACTTTACTCTGCCCGCGGAATACCTCCGCTATCTTTACGTGGCGCTACCCATATGGGTATTCGTCAAAATCGCGGCGTTCCGCGTGTTGAAACTGGATCGCGGGCTGTGGCGCTATGTTTCGGTTCCGGACGTTCATAGGGTTGTTCTCGGCAACCTGATTGCGTCCGTTGTAAGCTGCGCCTTTATCCTGCTCATGGCTCCCGCCGGATTTCCGCGGTCGATCTTCGCCCTCGATCTCATGGTGAGCGTGATGACGACATTCGCCCTTCGGTTGACGGTGCGCATTGTGCAGGAACGTGCTGCGATTGGATGGGGCAATCGATATTCAGGCAGGAACACGCTTATCTACGGCGCCGGCGATGCGGGGATAACGTTGTTGAAGGAGATTCGCAACAATCCAAAACTCGCCTATCGCGTGATCGGCTTTGTGGATGACAACCCCGGCAAGAAGGAGCGGCGGGTGGCCGGTATTCCCGTGCTCGGGGACGGAGAGTTGGTTGGATCGTTAGTAAAGAAACACGCGGTTGAGACCATTCTCATTGCCATTCCGTCAGCAACCGGCGCGCAGATGACGAGTATCCTGGGGCTCTGCCACGCCGCGGGCGCTGAATGCAAGACGGTGCCCGGACTGGGCGAGATGATTGATGGCCGTGGACTGGCCGGGCAGATACGCGAAGTTGCGGTAGAGGACCTGCTGGGACGAGTGCCCGTGTGCCTGGAAGAGAACCAGATTCGCAGAACGATCGCAAACAAGATGGTGATGGTGACCGGCGCGGCAGGCTCAATCGGGTCGGAGTTGTGCAGGCAGATTGCGCGCTTTCAACCGGCGGGCATTGTCGGCTTCGACAATGCGGAGTCGCCGCTGTTTGAAATCGAACAGGAGATGCGGACCGCATTCCCGAGAATCCCTTTCTATCCGGAGATCGGGAGTATCCAGAATCGGGCCAGGGTGGACGAAGTACTTTGCCTCCATCGGCCGCTGGTTGTTTATCACGCGGCAGCCTTCAAGCATGTGCCGATGATGGAAGCGCATGTATTTGAAGCGATCGAGAACAATGTTTTTGGAACATTCAACGTGGCAGATGCCGCGGCGGAGCATGGCGTTGAAGACCTCGTCATGATCTCCTCGGACAAGGCTGTTCGCCCAACCAACGTGATGGGAACCACCAAGCGCATCGCGGAACTACTGCTGCTGACGCTGCAGAACGGCCGGACCAAGTATGTCGCTGTTCGATTCGGAAACGTGCTTGGATCGAATGGAAGCGTCATCCCAATCTTCAAGAAACAGATCGCAGCCGGCGGCCCAGTGACGGTCACGCACCCGGAGATGCGCCGTTTCTTCATGACTATTCCGGAAGCCTGCCAACTTGTATTGCAAGCGGCTGCTATCGGAAAAGGCGGCCAGATCTGCGTTCTCGATATGGGCCAGCCGGTAAAGATTGTCGATCTGGCGAGGAACCTGATTCTGCTTTCCGGGCTTAGACCGGATGAGGATATCAGGATTGAGTTCTCAGGAACGCGGCCTGGCGAAAAACTCTACGAAGAGCTGAGCACGCTCCTCGAAGACACAATTCCCACAGTTCACGAAAAAGTTCGAATCTTTGTGGGCAACGGGATGCCGGAAGACGACATGCTCACCTGGCTTGAGACGCTGCGCAACATTTGCGATACCCGCGATACGGGACGCCTTGTCCTGGCGCTTAAGGAGATTGTGCCAGACTACAGCCCGAGCACCGATCTGCTTAAGCGAATCATTCGATGCCAGGATGAGCAGCCGAACCGTCCAGCCGTTGATCTAGTTGATTGACCGCGAGTCTGGCTGGAAGCACGGCCCATACCGTGAGGGATGGTAGCCTTCTGGAAGTACTTTTCGAGAAAGCAACAATAAATCCATGCGATGGAAGTCTCCCCTGCTCATACGTGCGTCCATTCTGTTGTTGCTGCTGATTCCAGGGGGTGCTTCCCCTTTAGCGGCGCAGGAACGCGCATCGGCGAAGGCACTCGCTGCAGAAGGGACCGACGCTGCACTGGAGTGCCGGGCTCCGATTGCGGAATCGGCCTATATACCAGTCGATAGCTGGGTCTATCCGGCAATGATGCGGCTCTACGGCATGGGCTATGCCAGCAAGATTTACTTGGGGCTGCGGCCATGGACACGCGCCAGCATGAGGCACATGCTGGAAGATACCGCCGACCAGATCAAGGACGCAGATCTTTACGGAGACCCAGCGGCGGGTGAAGCGCAGGAGATCTATGCTGCACTTCGTCGAGAGTTGCGGTTGGACGGAGATGGATCCTGCCAAAGCGTGAAGGCCGAAGCGGGCATTGAATCCAGTTACTCTGTGTTGCGCGCCATCAGCGGCACACCCCTCCACGACAGTTTCCACCTTGGCTCAACGATCATAAACGATTATGGCCGGCCGTTCGAAAACGGCTTCAGCAATTACTCCGGGATCAGCGGACACGCCTCGGCTGGGCCCTTTCTGGTGTACGCACGCGGCGAATTCCAGGGTGCGCAGGCGGCAGCGGGCTATTCCACGGCACTGGCTGGCACACTGTCCGACATTGACACTGTGCCTTTTCTGAATCCTGTAACCGGCCTTCCTTATGGGCAGGAATCGGTCCCGCTAGGTCCCATTTCCATGGTCACGCAGGGACGCTTTCTCGAGGCCTATGCTACGGTCCGATTGTTTGACCACCTCGTCTCCTTCGGTAAGCAGGATGACTGGCTGGGACCGGCTGCAGGCGGTGGCATGGCCTACTCAAACAACGCCGAGAATATTTATTCCTTCCGGATCAATCGAATCGAGCCCCTCAACATTCCGTTTCTCTCAAGATTCACCGGCCCATTCCGTTACGATTTTCTCGTGGGCAAACTCCGCGGCCATACATATGAGCCGAATCCGACATACGTCGCGAACCCCTCGCCGAATGTGCATAACGTGCTAAGCCCAGGTGATCCCTGGGTACACGTGGAGAAATTCAGCTTCAAGCCAACCCAAGATCTGGAATTCGGTTGGGAACGCACCGTGATTTGGGGCGGCAAGGGGCATGGGCCCATAACACTCCACTCTTTTTTGAATAGTTTTCTGAATACGAGCTCCACTTATGACGCTGTGAAATATACACGAAACGATCCCGGCGCGCGATTCGGAGCGTTCGACTTCACTTACCGGCTTCCCTTCCCGCGCAATTGGCTGACCCTCTACACGGACTCTGAAGCGCACGATGCGCCGAGTCCGATTGCGAAACCATTCCATGGTTGCTTTCGGCCCGGGCTTTATCTTTCTCATGTGCCGCGCATTCCCAAGCTGGACGTCCGTTTTGAGGCTGTCGATACTGATTCCTCCTACCCGAGCAGCCTTGATGGCCGGTATCAGTACTGGGAAGATATCCAGGTGGAGGGCTATACGAATAACGGCCAGATATTCGGTGATTGGATTGGTCGCGAAGGCAAGG
>PLST01000199.1:0-10499 GCA_003164255.1 Acidobacteriaceae bacterium
ATGCACTCGTCGACAGCAGATTGGTAACAAGTCGGCCAGGGCTTACAATTCCAGTCCATCTGGACGTAAAACCGGCTATCAGTCAGCTGACCCGGAACAGGTAATAGTAGACACAGATTTCAAAGACGAATTAACCTCATGATCCGCCGCATTGGAGGGCGGCAATCATAAGGAAAACGTTAACCAATAAGGCAACGTGCAAGAAGAGCCGACCAAAGACTAAGCTTGGTATACCTGATCTGGAGCACTCGAAAGCCGCAGTCCTCCGGAGCCTTGGTTCTCCCGACTTGAGGCGCGGATACCAGCACGCTATCGATGAGTTCGTCGCCTGGTACTGTTCTGAACCTCGACTGGCCTTCAATAAAACTGCGGTTTTGCGGTATCGGTTTTCACCTGGAGGAGCGCGGTCTTGCGCCCGGAACGATCAACGTGCGAATGGCGGCCGTGCGGCGGTTGGCATATGAGGCGGCTGACTCTGGACTATTGAGCCCTGAATTGGCCGCCGGCATCCATCGCGTTAAAGGTGTCCGCAAATTGGGTTCTCGTTTGGGCAACTGGCTTACAGCAGGCGAGGCGGCTGCGCTCTGGCAGGTACCCGATGGACAAACTCTGACCGGAAACCGTAATCGAGCAATCCTGGCCATCCTGCTCGGCTGCGGTCTGCGCCGTCGCGAGCTTGCGGAACTGACGCTCCAGAGCCTGCAGCGTCGAGAGGAGCGCTGGGCGATCGTCGATCTCATTGGCAAGGGAAGGCACATTCGGACTGTCCCCGTCCCGAATTGGGTCAAAGAGACGCTAGATGCGTGGTTAACCGCAGCCGGTATTGAAGGCGGTCCCCTATTCCGCTGTGTCTGCGGGGCGGGAAAAGCATGGGGACACGGCATTTCACAAAAGACGGTCTGGCACGTTGTCAAGAAGACTGCCGCGAGCATGAACATTCCGCGTCTCGCGCCGCATGATCTCCGAAGATCCTGTGCGCGGCTCTGCCACGATTCAGGAGGCGAGCTTGAGCAGATCCAATTTCCCCTTGGGCAGGTATCTGTGCAGACCACAGAACGCTATATCGGCTGCAAGCAGCGTTTGAGAATAGCTGTAAACGACAGACTTGGTATCGAACCCGGGTGAGTTGTTACCCCCGCAACTGGATGTACAGCCGACTATTCGGCCAAGTGGACTGAAGCAGCGAAATGCGCCCCTTGCTATTCCTGTACCCTGATCCGCTTTTCGTTTACCATTCACGGCCAGTCGCCTTCAAATTAAAAAGCCCGTTTTGCATCAACTTGAATCACACAGGGAAAGTTGTTAACCAACTTACGGGTGGCCGGCGTGCCGATAGTCCAACAACCACCCAAGATCACCGATGCTACCAATCTAGGGGGCATACGTCAGGTCGTCCCGTGTAGTGCTGCACGTGATGCACCTCGGAATGATCTTCGCGCGACTTCAGGTGAGTGGTCACTTCCGAGGGCATCTCCGAATCGAGGGCCAGGCGCTCTTCAACCAGTGTCGCCAGACGGTGTGCCTCTCCCAGGCTCATGGAGTACGGAAATAAAAGGTGCACCTCAATGATCTGACGATAACCGGTGGAGCGGAGGCGCACTCCGTGGTATTGCAAACCGACGTCCTCGCCAATTGCGTCAAGCCAGCTTCGAATCAGATGAAAAACCTTGGGGTCTCAGTAATCAAGGAGCTCCCGCAACGATTGCCAGATCAGCCGTCCGCCTGACCATAGGATGTTTGCAGCTATGGCGAATGCGACCAGCGGATCGAAGGGCTTCCATCCGGTGATCATCACCAGGATCAATCCCTCAACAATGCTGAAACTGGTCCAACTGTCTTGTCAATGCTCGCTACTTCCACGCGTGGGCTTCAGGAATACGCCGCTGGTGTTGGAGCCGTGGATGCTCGAGTGACAGCTGATACACGACTGGCTCTGCGCCGACTGAATGTGAGCCGGTTCGGCGCGCTGGCCCGTTGCGGAGTTCCGCGACGGCAAGTGACATTGATGGCAAGTTATTTTCGCATCGGATTGAATCAGCATTTTAGGATTCGGTCCTCCGTGCGGGAGGTGGCAAGCGCTGCAACCCTCGGCTTTGACCGCAGCGTGCTCATAAACGAAGGGTCCGGCCGTCGCCGTGTGGCATTTGGTGCACATCCTGAACTGCCATTTGGAAGAAGGCAGCGTATTCTCTCCTGACGCGCCGTGCACATCGTGGCAGTCGGTGCACTCAATCAGCCCCTCTTCAACCTTGTGGTGAAAGGGCATGGAGAACTGTGCCTTGACATCGCCGTGGCATTGGAAACAAAGTCGGGGCTGCGCCATTTTGAGCGACTGCTTCGGCGCGCCGGGAGCATGGATGACATGGCAAGTCACGCAGCTCACATTGCCCTCGCCATGGGCCGAGCGCTCGAAATGTCCGTGTCTGTCATGGCACGCCAGGCATTTTTCATCAACTTGTTTGGGCGCGGCCGTGGCCGGGTCGAACATTAAAGTAGTGCCGCCATCTTTTGCGTGCGCCGTGCCCTGGCCGTGACAGCTCTCGCAGGTCACGCCTTTGCCGCGATCGACGAGCGCCAACCTGTTGTGCGGATCGTTGGCAAAACTCTTTACGACCTCTTTGTGACAGGTCGCGCAAAGGGCGGGGTCTATCAAGTCGCTCGAATCAGATTGCGCCCCTTGGAGGCCTGCGGGATGCGCTTCGCTTGGCTGAGCCACAATCGATGCAGCGCAAAGCATCACCGCGCCCAGCAGCCAAATGCGGTAGGTTCGCGGCCGTGCTGCTGGCGTTTTTATCGGCAGATGGGTGATTGATTGCCGGTTTGGGCTGTCGTTTAGAGCGAGAGAATCATGCAGAGCTTTCATCTCAGCTGCGGACCCTCTTTCCCAGCCGTCGGGGCTTGTGCAGCCGGTGGTTGAGCCGGCCGCTGCATCGTAAACGGATCCGGACTTATCTCGCCTCGATGGCATGTACCGCAGGTGACAGGCAAGCCAGAGCCGTCGACCTTGGCGACGTAGTCGGCATTGATCTTGTCGGTCATGGTGTACATGATGCGCGCGTTTTTCTTCATCGGCTTGGAATCATCCGCAAACTTGAGACGCGGACGCCCGTCCGGGCTAACGCCATCAAGATCTTCAGTGTGGCAGGAATCGCAACGAACACCGAGAGAATATGCCCATTGTTCCATGATGTCGTGCACTTGTTGGCCGGAGAGGTTCTTGGGGAGCACTTGCAGGTTGGTGGGCGCGGGAAACGTGCGGGGCGACGCCGACAGTTTTTCCGCACCACTCTGGGGAGCTTGTGGAGCTTGAGCCGACGTACCTGCCAGGAGGAAGCCCGTTGCCAAGAATGCAATAGCGAGGGTCGACCGAGATGTTGAAGATGGCTGCAAAGAGCGCGCCTCGCAAGAACCGCGTTTGCCGATTCTTATCCTTCCGAAAGATGAGGAACTTTCGATTGTCTGGTCATCCGGGAGCAACGATTCAAAGTCAGAGATTCAGAACTACTGGCGCGCATACACCGTCCCTGGCGGCTGATACGGGGGATCTGATAATGCGCGGATGTAAGCGATGATTGCCTTGATATCCGGAGCGCTCAGCGTGTTCCCATAGGGCGGCATGAGTGCGGAGCGATTGAGGGCCGGGCCTCCGTGAAGAATGATTGAAGTCAGATCGGCGTCGCTTATTTTGTTAAGCGTGTTGCCCTCGCTGAAGGCATGCGGCTTGACTTCAAGGTTGTCGTAATTCGAAACGCGCACCGGCGATGACTCCGGATCGTGGCAGCGGCTGCAATACTTGTCCGCCAGAATCGATCCAACCCGCTGCTCGTAGCCCAGCGCAATCTCCAAAGTGTCGAGCGTCACGGACTTGCCCTTGCCGGGAGTCATGGCGCTGAGTTGGTATCGTCCCGCAATAGTGCCCAGAGTCACCGCTGTAGTTGCCTGGCCGCTGGAGTCGGTGAGAACCGCGGCCGGATCAAAGCTCACGCCTGACGGACCATGAAACTCAACCAGAGCCCCGGGCACTGCGGTTCCCTGGTCGTCGTTCACCTGCACCACAAGCGGGTCTGTAAGCGTGGTGCCCGTGGCGCCCACCTGGTGCCCGCCGCTGGATTCGACCAGAGCTGTTCCCTGTGCGGTGGCCTTGAGGGCCGCATTCGGCAGTGCGGAGTGTTTGCAGCAGAGGAGCATCGTGAGCGGGAGAATCGCAAGAGCCGCTAAGACTCGAAACTTCGTTTGTGCACTCAGTCGCGTGTTCATCGCTTCGCTCCTTGCCCGCCTGAACCCTTGAGCGACATCAGAAAGGCCGTCAGCGCGTGGGCATCTTCGTCGCTCAGGTTCTGGTTCGGCTCTGTCGTGCTGGGCCGCAGCGCCTGTGGATTCTTGAGCCAGGCGTAGAGCCATCCCGCGGTTAATCGAGAGCCAACCTGGGTGAGTGTCGGCCCGATATAACCCTTGTCGGTCTTGGTGTCGATGATGTGGCACGACTGGCAAGCATACTTGGAATAGAACAGTTGCCGCCCGTGCTCCACGACATCAGCGGAATTGGTGGCTGCCGGGACGAGATCAGCATCGATGGCCGGTGATTGGTAGACGGTGAGGATGTAATCCGTGAGTTCCTTGTTGTCGCTGTCGCTGAGATTGAAGCGCGGCATGCGCCGGATGAGAGATGGACGCAGCGTATTGGGGTTGTGCAGGAAGTTCGTGAGCCACTGCCGCTGCACAGAACTTCCTTCCCAGCTGAGATCGGGCGCCATCTCGCCGCCCCTGCCGTTGAAGCGGTGACAACTGAAGCAGGCAAGCTCTGTGATCAGCTTGCCCGCGGGGCCGGCAGGCTGATAATTCGTTTCTGGAACTGCAGCAACACGCAGGTTGTCGGGCATCGACCGGCCGCGGGCGGTGAGCGCGAGCAGAGCGGTGGTCAACGCATCTGTCTGTGCGGCCGACAGCGTGAACTGCGGCATCTTGACACTGGAGCCGAAGGCGCGTGGCTGGCGGATCTTGGCTGCGATGTAGGTGGGCAGCGAGTGCTCCATGCCGGGCAGGAAGACAATCTGCGCAAGCGGCTTGCTGCCAATCGCGCTCAAGTCGGGCGCAAAGTTTTCGGGCTTTTGCACGCCGTTGATCTCGTGACAGGCCGCGCACCCCAATTCAACGATGAGCTTGCGTCCGTGGGCAATCTGCTGCGGGGTTGCTGCATCCAAATGAACGCCAGAGCCGTAATCGGAATCAGATTTTGTCTGCAGAAAAGCAACGAGCGTGGCGATCTGCTGCGGCGCGAAGCGGTAATGCGGCATGGGCGTGGTCGAGTCGTAGACGCGCGGGTTCTGCAGCCATGCCGCCAGCCACTCGGGCTTTGCCTTGTTGCCAATCCGCGTCAGTTCCGGTCCCAGATCGCCGCCCACCAGGTTGCCCGCCGCGTTCTGTACCGAGTGGCAGGAGGCGCAGAAGGATTCGCCGTAGAGGCTCGGTCCCGCGGCGGGATCGGCGTTTGCTGCTGGCTTGGCATCTGCCGCAGTATCTCCGGCTTTCGGCGAACTGCTGTTGACAAGGTAAGCCGATATGTCGCTAGCATCCGCGTCGCTGAGTTTGAAGTTGGGCATTGTCGTCGATGCCGCGTAGGCCTGAGGGTCCTTGAGCCAGCTGAAGAGCCACTCGCGCGTGGTCTTGTCGGCGATATGCACCAGCGAGGGAGGGTGATCCGTAGCTGCCACCTTGCTGCCATCGGGTCGCGTAACAGCGTGGCAGTGGACACAGCCATAGCGACTAAGCATGGTTCTGCCCAAATTGAGCTGCGGCGTTCCTGGCAGCGAATTCTGGTGGCACTGGCCGCAGCCAGACTCAATGTAGCGCGTGGGCAGGATCGGCTCTTCGCCGGCCCGCTCGCTGTGGTGCGCTTCGACAACCGTGGTGGCCTGTCCCTGACCCCCGTGACAGATGACGCATCCGAATGCGTCGAGCGAGTGGGGGACGACGGGGTGCTTGCGGAAAGGCTGCTGAGTGACGTCGGAAAGACTAGCTTCCTTCAGGCCCAGGTGGCAGGTGGTGCAGCGGTCCACGACACCCAGTTCCGGCAGCCAAATCTGATGAATTCCTGGCTCGAAGCGCCGGCGCAGGCTGATTGCATCACCGCGATCGCGGATGAGTCCCAGGTATTTGCGCTGATAGCTGTGCCACTGGCTGAAGTGCTCTTTTGCCGGCGCGATAGCCAGCGCCAGTAGCAGGATCAGGCTTACGACGCCGAACGCCCGCACCGGATCGCCGAACAGCGCCTGCCACACAGAGGAAAGATACTTTCTGATCGGTTGCACTTAACTCCTCCAGGGCCAGACCCAGGACCAGCCCGGGCCGCGAAACCATGTGCCAACAGCGGTGAGCACAATCAGTTCAAAGAGAAACCACGTCATGATCCAGTAAGCCAGCGGCTTCAAAGCAAGGTAGCGGCGCAGGCGCGACGGCGAATCCGGTGTGCTGTAGGCAGCGACGATCATTGCCAACGCAACGATCACCGTGGGCCCAACTGCGACGTAGACACGGAAAGCAAGAAGAAAGATCAGCATCCCCATCGCCGTGAGGTAGAACAGACGCACGCGCTTAGCGTGGTCCTTGAGGAACAGGCCGTTGGCTTCGATATTGACGTTGAAATAGGGAATAACCACCAGCGAGAGGATGAGGAGCGTGGGCACCAATACGCCGGCGACCACAGGCGGGAAGTAGTGCAGCAGTTCTTGCAGGCCGAGAAAATACCACGGCGCCTTGGCCGGGTTGGGCGTGTGCGTCGGGTCGGCAATGCCTTCCAGCGGCGCATTGAAGAACAGCGAGAAAACAACAAGCGCGATCGTAAGCAGTTCGATGGCCAGGGCTGCGCGGAAGAGCACCTCAGGAAAGGTTTGCACCTGATCTTCCTCGGTAACCTTCACCTGCGCCGAGGTGCGCCGTGTGACAAAGACCACGCGCGTGGGCGAGCGGCGCTGGTCCGAGTCAATGCCGGCGACGAAATCCTTCGGTTCGCTCATTGCCCCTCCTTGACCGCAAGCCCGCCGTCAACAATTGCTTGCGTTTTCGGTTCCGACTGCTGCACGTAGAGTCCGCCGTCCTTGCGGATGCGCCAGAAATGGATGGCGATGAAGAGGATGGCGGCCAGCGGAAGCATTACGCAGTGCAACACGTAAAAGCGCAGGAGCGCGTTGGCATTCACCTGGTTGCCGCCCAGCAGCAGAAAGTGAATCCTGCTGCCGACGAGCGGCACAGCAGAAGACAGGTTCGAGCCGACAGTGATGGCCCAGAACGCAAGCTGATCCCAGGGCAACAGGTAGCCGGTGTAGCTGAGCAGCAGTGTGATCACAAGGAGCACGACGCCGATAACCCAGTTAAACTCGCGCGGCGTTCGGTACGCGCCGCGATAGAAGACCTTGAACATGTGCGCGAAGACCAGGAAGACCATCAGCTGCGCCGACCACCGGTGCAGATTCCTGAGGAAAAGTCCCGACGATACGACGAACTGCAGGTCCTTCATGTCGGCGTAGGCCTGCGGCACAGAAGGATGGTAGTAAAGCATGAGCAGAATGCCGGTGATGACGAGAATCAGAAACGTCCCAAAGGTCAGCGTGCCAAGGTACCATGTGACGCCGAAGCGGACCATGCGCTTGCGAACCTTGGTGGCGAACAGGTGGAGGAAGATATTTTGCTGGATGGCAAGTGCGCGGTGCAGCGTGCTTGAGCCGCTTCCGCTGCGAAAGACCGATCGCCACACCCGGCTCCCTCGTACTTTATCGATCATCTGATCGGCGTTGAAGGGCATGCTCATATCCTCAGATACTGCAGCGGCGGAATGTCAACGGAGCGATCAATCATCAGATCGCCTTCATCGCTTACCCATGTCTTCAGCCAAGGCAGCGGCTTGGGTGCGGGCCCCTCGATCTTCTCTCCCGTTCGCGTGAACTTGCTGCCATGGCACGGGCAGGCAATGATGCCCAGGTCCTGGTTCCATGCGGTTAGACAGCCCAGGTGAGTACACACCGCGCTGAGCGAGAAGAACCCTTCATCGGCGCGCACCAGGTAGATTCCGGAGTTGATATCCATGGTGACCGAATTCACCGCAAAGCTCTCAGGCTTGCCCACGTTGACCACCGCCGAAGGCTCATAGAGGACGTTGGGCGAGAGATATTCGTAGGAGAAGACAATGGTGCCTGCGGCGGCAATGCCCAGCGACCCGAGTCCGATTTTGGTAAAGAAGGCTCGGCGGTCGAACTCCGCGGGTGGTTCCTTCGTGTTGATGTGTGTTGCGTCGGGCATCATTTACCTCTTCGGAACGCCGGCCAGCGGCGGTTTTGAGCGCAAGAAGCGATCGATGGATTCACCTGAAATCAGACCGGTCGAATCCGCGGAGAGAAGGTTGTACGACTCCATGGTGATGGTTCCGGCGGGACAGCGTGCGGCGCACAGCCCACAGCGGATGCAGCGCGTTTCATCTTTCAGCATGGCCGAGCCGGTGATGACGCCAAGCTCATCCGCCTTTATGTCGTCAAGTTCCACACCCAGCAGGTCACGGGCTTCGGCGAGTTGATTTATGGTTCCCTCGTCGAATGCGATGCGATCTAGCGAGACCAATTCCAGGCAGTTTTCTGGGCAAACATCGACGCAGCCGCCGCACAAGATGCAGGATGTGGCGTCTGCGGCGTTGCCTTCAAATACTGTGTTCACCCAGCAGTGCAGGCAGCGCTGTGCCTCGGCAATTGCCGATTCCTCATCGAAGCCGATCTCAACTTCGGTGACGCCTGTGCGGCGATTCAGAGGCAGCATCGGAATCGGCTGCCGCACCATGTCGAGCAACTCCAGCGGCATGCGATGACGCTCAAGCACCGCAACTTCAACAATGGGGTCGGCGTGCTCGGTGCCGCGCAGGAACTCGTCGATGCCTACCGCGGCGCGCTTGCCATCGGCCACGCTGTCGATGATGAGGCGCGGGCCAAAGACGCAGTCGCCTCCCGCGAACACGCCCTTTGCTGACGTCATCAGCGTTTGCGGGTTTACCGCGATCAAGCCGCGCGGCGAAATATCCACACCATCGTCCGTGCCAAGGAACTGGAGATTCGGCGCCTGGCCGATGGCCATGATGATGGTGTCGCAATCCAGCCGAGTCTCGCTGTTCTCGTAGAAGGTGGGGCTGAAGCGGCGGTTGGCGTCGAAGACAGATTTCGTTTTGAGCACTTCAAGCGCCACTGCGCGCCCGTTTTCACCGATGATTTGTTTGGGACCGAAGCCGGGATGGATAATGATTCCTTCTTCCTCGGCCTCTTCGATCTCTTCAAGCGCGGCGGGCATTTCCGCGCGATTCTCCAGGCAAACCAGGTGCACCTCTTGCGCGCCCAGCCGCAAGGCAGAGAGCGAAACGTCCATCATTTCGCGCGCAGCCACCGCATCCATGCTTCCTTGCGACGGCTCAAAGTTCTCCACGCCCCCGGCATGCTGACGCAGCACTTCGCGTGCAGCGGAGCGCGCCACATCCATGGCCACGTTGCCGCCACCGATGACCAGAACCTTTTTGCCGATGGTGAAACGGTACCCGAGATTGACATTGAGCAGAAAATCGATGCCCTTGTACACGCCGTCAAGGTTCACGCCGGGAATGGTCAGGTCGCGGNNCGCACCTGCGCTTCCACCACGTCGCGCGACAAGCGATACTCGGGCAGGCCGAGATAGAGCATCCCGCCCGGCACCTGCGACGCTTCAAAGATGGTGACCGGGTAACCCATCAGCGCCAGATCGTGCGCGGCAGACAGGCCGACAGGCCCTGCGCCCACCACGGCAATTCGAAAGGGAAGACGGGGCTGCGTGCGGCCTGCGTTCACATTGATGGGGCGCCGCGACTCCGGCCCGTGGCGCTCGGTGAGGAAGCGCTTGAGCGCACGGATGGCGATGGGCTTATCGATCGCTCCGCGGCGGCAGGCAGTCTCACAGGGATGCGCGCAGACGCGGCCGCAGATGCTGGCCATGGGATTCGGCTCGCGCGCTGTGCGGTAAGCCTCTTCAAACTCTCCCTCGGCAATGAGCGCAACATAACGGCCGGCATTGGTGTGCGCNNGGACATGCCATCATGCATGGGAAATTGGTATTCAGCCAATCCCTGTCGACTTTCTTGTCGATATAGCGCTCGAGCATCCGGGGACCTCACCCGTTGGAGAAAGAGGCTGAGGGCGCCAGGAGAAACCATGGCGCCCGCCGATTTACTTGCTGAGAGTGAAGTCGGCCGCAGTGCTGCCGGCGACTTTCACAGGGTTGGACTTGTTCTTCGCGCCCTCGTTCCAGGCGGTCACCGTGTACTCACCGTCCGGCACGTTTTCAATTGTGTAAGCGCCGGTCTTGTCGGTCGTGGCAAAGTACGGCGTGGGAGAGACAATCAGGTAGCCGGCCATGTCAGGGTGCACGTTGCAGAACAATGGAATGATGCCGGCGGTGTCGAATTTGAACGATTGCCGCTGACCCTGGGGCCAGGTGCCCAG
>PLST01000199.1:10540-18044 GCA_003164255.1 Acidobacteriaceae bacterium
GTCTTGCCGGCAACCGCTTCCACGTACACGACGGATTGGCCTTTGACCCCCGATACCTTGCCGTGGATGGTGCCGGCGAAGGCCGCGGTGCTGAAAGCGGCGATTGCCACGAGTGCTGCGAGAGCAGTGCGATTCATAGGATCTCCTGGTGTTAAATCGTTGAGAGTTCGAGGTTGCGCTTGCAGACCTCCAGGCCTGCGTTAAAAAACGAAGCGCGCCAGTAAGTAAACGGTGTTGTTGTCGCTCGCAGCGCGCCCTGAGCCGTCGTAATTGGTGGCGCCGCCGTTGAAGCGGGTGTAGTCGGTGTACTGAACAGCCAGATCGACGTTTTGATATGGCCAGTAGGAGACGTTGGCCGAGATTCCTTCGCTTCTGGCGCCCCCATTGGCGCTGCCCGTAATCGCGGCTGGAGCGTACAAGAGCGGATCGTTGGTCCCGTCGGTCAGGAACCATCCCATGGTTCCCGATAATCGATTGCCAAAGTGGTAGGCGACGTTGGCATTGCTCGCGTTCAGATGATGCGGACCCGGGTCAGCAGTTCCGTTTGTGGCGCTTCCCACCAATGCTGCGTTCTCGCGCAAATACGTCGCGCGCACGGTCACAACATCCTTGCCGATCGTCCGGTCATATTCAATGTCCGGACCAAAGTCTGTGTAGCTGTCCTCCGCCCCTGTCACGGCCCCGGGCGTCGATTTCATATGCATGCCGTAGGCGCCAACTTCAAGGCTTGCAGTTCGCCCGTTCTGCTGATATGCCAGACGCCAGTAGGGCGCAGTCCCCTGGATGTTATAGGTACAGCAGGCTCCCGTTGTTGGCTGGGCATCGCCCACATGGTCGGAGCGGTACAGGGTTCCGGCAAAGTACACGTGCTGGTCCCACATGGTGTATGCGCCCAATCCCGCCACATCCTGAGCCAGCGTCCCATTGATGATCGGCGCAGCGGCCGGGCTCGGAGTACTGTCAGGAGCGATGAATGGATAGCCCCACGCCGGCGTGCTGTTCCACAAGTCTTCCAGCGTTGGGTTGTTGTTCAGTGTCACGCCATAAACCAGTTCCTTGCCGGACACAGTTGTCTTGTTGGCATAACGGATATCGGTGTTATCTGCGCTGAAGTGGTCATCCTGCATGTTGTAGGTCACCTGCAGAAAGCTGCCGATGTGGGAGGTCCAGGCCCCGGCCAGGAAGATCGAAATATCCTGCGGAAACTGAAAATTCCAGTTCTGGCTGCCGGGTTGGGGAACTTTGGTGCTGGTCATCGAGGTTTCGAAGAAGGCGCTCAGAGGCAGCGTCTGGAGCAGTTTCAGGGGTGCGCGGCGCGTGTCGGGCTCGGCGGTGATGCTCGTGTTCTCAGTGCGGTCAATGTACGCCATCAGCTTGAACAGCCTCCCTGCGTTGTTCAGTTCCGGCGGTGTTGTGTGGCAGCCGCTGCAGGGCAGTCCGGTCTGGCGAGCGTAACTGGGAAGCGCCTTGGCGCTGGGAACAATTCCCCAAGCTCCGGCAACGAATGCTGCCGCGCAAATAAAGACGCTGCGTCTCATGAAGCCTCCTGAACCAACCATCGACGAGAAATTTGAACCCGTATAGCGATTGAGAGTGGGACTTTGTGTTGTCAATCACAAGGAGAATGCTCGAACTCGAATATCATGTGATCCAACTCACTAACACGGATGTGACGGCTGTCACAGTAGCTCTTTGGGGCAAGACTCGACGGCTATCAGATCTATTGCAAGGCATTCAGCAGGAAGCGGCTGGAGCGGCGCTTGAGTTGAACGGAACAAAAACTGCAGACCGCGTCAGAAGACGCTGCGACTCTTCGGTAGCGCTCGCCACAGGTTCCCTGAATTCGACGAGGATTTATCCGATCCTCTGCTTGCAATTTGTCTAGCAGCGCTTAAGCTCTTTTCGAAAGAGTCCGGACCTTTCGAATCTCCGGTTCGTCCGCCGCGAAGTAAGCGTCGATTCGCTGGAAGTTTTTTTCTGCCAGCGGATTCCTCGAGTCGCCCACTACAGCTAAAAGGAGCTCCCGCTCGACTGCGGCTATCAGGTTAAGTACTGATTGATTCGTTCTTTCCTTTCTGCTGTTGCTTGCTCGGCTCGCGTTGACACACTGAGTCCTTCCCCGCGGCTTGTAGCATTTGTCCGGCGGCATGGTCCTGTGCCGCAAACTGACACAATTCCAACGAGTGCGTTTGAGTTTGGTGTGTGCTGGAGCCTGGATGCGTTGGCTCGCAATTGGAACTTCGGGAGTGAAATTATTGCGGAAAAGCAACGGAACAGGAGTGCCGCCTGGAAGGATGTCGCGGCTTGGAGTGGAGGAGACGTGTGCAAGGGTGGAATTGGGCGGTCACCGAAAGCTACTTCACGTGCGTAGATCGGGCCTCGGCAGCGAGGGGACACTGAACCCTTGTCAGTCCACTGGTTCCTGATCCGCCCATAAAACCAATCCTAAGCGGCGGTCAAGTGTGCCACCTATGTGCCGCATTTCTTGTTTTTGAGGCAGCACCCGACCGGCCCCCATTTATAGATCTAGGCCAGAGCCCGGGAACCGCGGTTCGCGGCGGCGAATTTATGCCACAGGTGGATCATTGGATTCCAGTCGACATGCCGACCTCAGGGGATTGATCCTGGAAAGACTGCCACGAGCATGTCCGGTAGTGCATAAGTAGTAATTGNNGACGGTGACACGGGCGTTACTCAAAAAAAGAGCCATCTCATAAATTTATTCTCCCTGCACCCTCTTCTCGCAGATGAAGCAGTTCTGAATAACTTCATCGAAGAGCCAGGGACCTTCGAGCGGCCATGAGTACCGCGAAAATCAGCGAGAGAGATCCCACCGACACAAGGGTGATCCCGGCGGGTCTCGCCAGAGCATACCTCATGCTGTTTCCATATTCGTCGTAATTGGTAGGTGGAAGCCAGTGGACTTCAATGTGTGGCTTTGCTGGGCTCAATTGAGAGTTATCGGACAAAAAGCTCACGTCAAGTTTGTAGAGTTTGCCTCGTGTTCCAGGGAAGCGCCCAATGCCCTTATAGACTCTCGTGGACCAACCTGCCGCTCGCTCCGATTTCGATGCCCCATGGGCAATCTCTCTTCCATCTGCAGTGATTATCCAGTTGGCATTGATAGCCGCTGGGATGCCTGCGCACTTGTCGATTAGGGCGTCATCGATTCCGAGCAAACAGTCGAGGGTGTTAGACGGAATTGCTCGTTCGGCTGAGACCGCAATTAGGTAATCACCATCTTGGGGTACGGCGAACGCCCTGACGGAAAACTCTTTTGCTGAGGTCGACAACGGAAGATCGACAGGAGGCACGAGCTTATCCTGCGCTTCTCGCCAAACGAGAATTTTGGCACCAATGAGCGTCAGCGTGAGACCAAGACAAGCCATTACGGCAAGCAGCGCAATTTGCACTCGCTTCATTTCGTACTGCCTTCTGAGAGTGTTCAAGTGTACCACGCGCGAACTCACTCCCCCGACAACAAGTGTTCTGAGAGGATGGTCGCCGATCCTTCCGTAACCCAAAGATCGGGGTTTGGGAAGTGTGGCCGGAAATCGCTGACTGGGCATATTGCGCTCGAGGCGAAAGTTACCTTGGGTTCTGTTTTGCAGTAGTTGGTCCGTCTGATGTCTTCCGGTCAGGAGCCCTGTCCCAAAGGACGAAAGCGATGCTGACGACAAGCACAACCAGCAAAATGTAGACGAAACGGAGATCTTCCCGGGTTTGTTCAGAGAAATCTTCGAGAGCGCTAACAGAGGGGTCTCGGCTGTCGAAAAAAACGGTCACAGTCTGACCGAATCCAACATCCGATTCCGCTTTACTGACACCCATGTACTGTTGATCACCAACTGAAAATGTGTATTGACAATAGTTGTCGTGCCCACGTCCTCGGATTTCGCATTGGATGATCGTCCCGAGGCTCGTCTGCTGCACGGTCATTGAATCGTGGTGAACTGCCGCACTATAGCCGAAGAAGACGATGCCGAACAGCACTAAAGACAAGAACGGCCACCAAGACTTCTGAGTGGGTGAACCCGAAATTGTGCGGAAGAAGCCCATGCCACAGAGTGTAACGCCTGGTTTGTCGCCGATCCGGAAGTTATATAGGAGTAAACACTTCGGAGCAATCTTCAGGATCAGTACCGGGGAACGCCGCAGGGTTCAGCGATCCATCTGTCCGTAGAGTCGCCTACTTGCGGATTCGAAGCATTTGGGGATCGAGGTTGAGGATCAATCTTCGGGGAAGCACGCGCGCCATTCACGCGTCAGCACAAAAGGCCGGACTCCAATGAGAATTCGCTTCCTTCGCTCCAATGGGTTGGAATATGGGTCGAAAAGGAAGGTCGTGAAGCCCGCATGAATATTGGGTCTAACCCATATTTCAACCCGTTGAGAAAATTCCTTTGCGCTCCTTTTAGGGTTTTTCGGGGCGTCTTATTTTTCGTAAGTTATTGATAATAAACGACAACATCAGATTAGGAAACCAATGCTCTATCCAGCTGAGCTACGGGGCCACTTGTCGTAGCTTTAATTACTTTACTAGCTTACCGCGCCAGAAGAGTGTGGAGCACTACCATCGGCTGCCCAATATAGAAACCGCAGCTCCTGATCGAACCACAGCCGCAACTGCATCGGCTGGTGCAGTCCTAATTTAATACGTTGCCGTGGCTCTAACGTTAGCGTGAAGAAGAATCATCTGTATCGTCTTGTGACCTCGCCACCGTGAAGGGCGGGCCAGCAGCCGCGTTGTATGCTTGGTTGAAGATGTAGAAGGCGCTGAATAAAGCTCCGCTTCCTGGTGAGGGAGCATGATGATTTCAGTCGATCATGGGAAAGGTAGACCATGTCCCGAGAGACGCTGTTCGATGCTTACGCGTTCTTGTTCTCCCGAAAGGTCTTTTATAGACTGAATCGCATTCTTTTTCACGCATCCATACGAGGGCTGGGGATTCTCAACTACAAGAACGACGCGGTGAGCGGAGAGCATCACTTCTTGAAGGAGTATCTCTCGTCGTGCCAGAAGCCCACAGTCGTGGATGTAGGCGCAAATGAAGGCAACTATATCGCGGATGTGCTCGCGACGAATGCCAATGCTCAAGGGTTTGCTTTCGAGCCGCACCCGGCGACATATGCCCGCTTGTTGGCCCGCGCTTCCGGGATCAAGAACCTCACCGCAGTCAACGCTGCTTGCGGAAGTGCTTCCGGCCAATTGATACTCTACGACTACGCCGGATCGGCAGGAACCGAGCACGCATCATTGCATCCGGGGGTTATTGAGGGGATTCACGAGGGGCAGTCGGAACAACATCTGGTCGATGTGATCGACCTCGATACCTTCGCTTCCGATCACGGCATTTCCCTTATTCATCTTCTGAAAATTGACGCAGAGGGGCACGAATTGGAGGTGCTCAAGGGAGCCGTCAATCTTCTTCGGGAAAAGCGCATCAGAGCAATTCAATTCGAGTTCAACGAAATGA
The DNA here is from genome assembly GCA_003164255.1 of Acidobacteriaceae bacterium. Taxonomy (GTDB): domain Bacteria; phylum Acidobacteriota; class Terriglobia; order Terriglobales; family Acidobacteriaceae; genus Telmatobacter. The sequence goes on from PLST01000199.1 coordinate 16,018, forward strand.
ATCTTGTGAGCAGAGTGTTTTTCAAAGACTTCCTTGACCTGCTGCCAAATTACAGATTCTATCGAATGCTCCGTGATGGCTTGGTCCCATTGGATCCATACTGGCCACCATTCTGTGAGCTCTTCGCATTTCAAAACATCGTGGCATTCCCACGAAGTTGAGGACCGTGAGATCTGGCCCATCGGGTTTCGGCACACAATCGGGCCCATCAGAGTCCTCGCCTTGCCGGGTTCAAGCTATCTCACCCGAGTCCTCGGCCCCCGAACTCTTCTTCCCATCCACCTCAATCATCTCCCGGATCACCTGGTCCAGGTCTTCCTTTTTTCTCGCGCTCACATCGAGAAATCGAACCTCAACCGTGTGTTTGTCGTGGAAAGCTGCCGTCACGCCCGGCAGCCGAAATTGCAGTCCTCTCACTCTGAATTCCACTTCAACCCGCACCATGATGTTCCCGACATACGGGTGATTCAGACTTACGATGCATCCTGACGAACTCAGGTCCAGAATGTGTCCGCCCAGTTTCAAATCCCCGGTCACCAGGTGCAAAACCGCTGGAGACTCCGTAGCACTCAGGTCCTGCACTTTGTGCGTGTCGCTCAGGCTAGGTCTCCGGGGCGAAGCAACTCCCGGCCGGCTCAGCCCTTCGTGCGCTTCCTCCGCCGGAGCCAGAACCGTCGCAGGTCCTGCGTCAACATCCACAGAACGCTCGAGCGAAACAATCATGCACTCGGCCTGGGCAGCAAGCGCCGCCCTCACCACATCCGATGCGCTCCTTTCCAGCAGGCACGTCAACAGGCCGGCAAGCTGATTCTTCGACCGGCCCGTTGGATGGATGAAGTGAATCCCTAACATGCGCTCCGGCTTGACCCACTGGGTGATTCCCCAGATTCTCAGAACCATGCCATCGATCGGCACAGTCAACTTCACATGAGCCAGCGAGCCGGCTCTGAAATCCTCCCGAGTCTTCAGGTGGCAACCCGTCAGGCTAAGGTCGATCACGTCGCAGCGCATGCGCGTCCCCATGTACTCAAGGGTTCCCGCGGCCGGGTTCATGTCAAAACGATCGGAGGCGCGCCGATCGCGCTCGCCAATCGCCGCACTGCCATTTGGCCCCGGTTCGCCATGAGTCAACGCAGCCCCGAACATGGTCGCCTCCCTGGATCGCGTCAGACGCTCCCCCAATTCTTCCATCGGCCGATCTGCGCATTCCCATTAGGAGAAGAATCACGTCGCCCCAACTGCCCGCGCGCCGTGACCTGCACATCGCTGGATCGTTGCCGGTCGCATCCTCAAACTGGCGGCCGCCGTCGCGCGATGGTATGCTTGCACTCACTTGAACCCCGGATGTCGATTTGGCCGCGTAAACTCATGCAGTCGCTCCATCCGGCCAATCCAATTCAGCTGCAGCGGAGGTAAGTGATCGTGCTCATGCAAGTAGGCAGGCGAGCCGTAGTCGTGCCCGCGTTTGTCATCGTCACGGCGCTTTTGATGACGCTTTCCACGGCGAGTACTCGAGCGCAATCCCCCACCACTTTGACTCCTTATACATCGCCGGACCAAACCGTCTCAGCAGGTGTTCCGCCGGGATGGACCGTCACCAAGGGTGGTGATACTGTCGTCGTCATGACCGGAACCAAGGGCGATACGATCTTTCTCGGTGACACCATCGTCGCTCGCAACGCCGCTTTCGTCCTGGGGCAGCGCAGTGGCAACGGCATCGACATATCCATGCCTTACTCAGCCACTCTTACCCAAAAGTTCACCATGATGATCGAGCAGGGAGTTGCGCTCGGCGGTGGTCAGCCGCCACAACTTAAAATCGCATCGGCCACACCCATCGCCTTGCCTCCCGCCCTGGGCCAGTGCGGCCGCTTCGTCGCGGATGGCTCAAGCGCAGTAGGCCCGATCAGAGTCATGGCCGTCGTCTGCTCGCTGCCGCTCGACTCTGGCGGCGCCTACAAGAACATCATGCTTTTGGCGCAAGCTCCTACAGTCATTGCCGCAGAGGAAGCGCCCATTGCGCAGGC
>PLST01000200.1:0-424 GCA_003164255.1 Acidobacteriaceae bacterium
CCTTTGCCGAGGCCGACGAAGCACTCGGTTTCCCGCTCTCAAAGCTCTGTTTTGAGGGCCCTGAAGACGACCTGCGGCTCACGGAAAACACCCAGCCCGCGATCATGACCGTAAGCGTGGCCGCTGCGCGCGTGCTGGCGGAGAATGGCATTTCGCCGGCCCTGGCCGCCGGGCACTCGCTCGGTGAATGGTCGGCCCACGTCGTCGCTGGAACGTTCAGTTTTACCGATGCTGTCCGTTCGGTGAAGGCGCGCGGCCGCGCCATGCAGCTCGCTGTGCCCGCCGGACAGGGCGCCATGGCCGCCATCCTCTCGCTCGACCCCGCGCTGGTGGCCGAAGCCTGCCAGGAAGCCGCCGCTGAGACCGGCCTCACCGTGCAGGCCGCGAACCTCAACTCGCCCGGCCAGACCGTCATCTCCGGCGC
>PLST01000200.1:443-8323 GCA_003164255.1 Acidobacteriaceae bacterium
ATTGTGACCACAGCCGCCGCCGCGCGCGATGCGCTCATCCACCAGGTGACCGGCGCCGTCCGCTGGGTCGACTGCATGAACGCACTCAAGCAGGCCGGCGCAGACCTCTTTATCGAAGTCGGCCCCGGGAAAGTGCTCTGCGGACTGCTCAAGCAGATCGATCCCGCGCTGAAGTCGCTGAATGTGGAAGATGCCGCGAGCCTGGAGAAAACCCTGGCGGAATTGGCCGGCTCCGGCGCCTGAGCGCGCTAGCCAATTCTACGGGCCGAGGTACAGTTCCTCGCCCGGCGGCGAGTAGTCCAGCGTGCGTGTCTTCGGATCGTAGGTCAGGTTCAGCGCGCCGCTTTTGCGCCCGTTGATGAGGACCGCTACCAGCAGCACATTGCCATACACGCGCGCCGCCGCAATCTTGTGGGTTTGGATCACGCCGTATTCGTTGTCGGGGCTGGTCCGGCTCCAGTCCTGCTGGAAGCGCGCAAAAGGATATGCGGTAAACTGCGCCGAGTGTTGCTGCCAGTCCTTGTCGTGCTGCCAGATGCCGTACGCCTTGGGCAGATCGTTCTGCTCCACCGCTTCAAGGAAGTTGTTCACGGCCATTCGGCCAAACAGATGCGCGTTCCAGTTCCACGGCCAGTCGACCGGCCTGCCCGCCACCAGCCACCAGCCAGTCCACAGAACGAAGAACAACCCCACCGCACCAAAAAGAAGCGTCCGATTGCGGCGTTCCTTCACCTCGTCAAATTTTGGAGCATCCAGCAGTGTCATGGAAGGTCATCCTCTTGCGTTAGGATACGGCAATTTACGAGTTGTCAGTCTTCAGTTATCAGTTCCCAGTTTCCTATGGCGCGGCCAATGCAGACCAGGTTTCCCGCGGATCAATGAGCTCTATTGAGTTAGACACCATATGCGCGCTCACTGTTCCGATGCAAAGTATCTCAATCCACCGTTTCCATAGTCGGGAACTGACAACTGATCACTGATCACTGACAACTGCCTTTCAGTCCTTGCTGTAAACGTTCCGGCTCTTTTCTTCAAACCGCTCCAGCCCCAGCTCAATCAACCTTGTAATCAGGCTCGTGTAACTTACCCCCGTCGCCTCCCAAAGCTTGGGATACATGCTGATGCGCGTGAAGCCGGGCATGGTGTTCACTTCATTCAAGTAGATCCGGCGCTTGCCGCCGGGCTCCATCAGGAAGTCCACACGCGCCAGACCCGATAGATCGCAGGCGCGAAACGCCGCTACGGCCATTTCGCGAATCTGCTTCGTCTCGGCGCGCGTCAGCTTTGCCGGAATCACCGGGACCGATCCCTCCGACAGATACTTCGCCTCGTAGTCGTAGAACTCCTTGCCAGGAATGATCTCGCCCACGACGCTGGCTTCGGGCAGGTCGTTGCCGAGCACCGCAACCTCAAGCTCCCGCGCTCTCGCCGTCCTGCCTCCAACCCCCTGCTCCACCACCAGCTTGCGGTCGTAGCGGGCCGCCAGCGCCAGCGCCGGCCCCAGCTCGCCGCGATCATGCGCCTTGCTGATGCCTACTGACGAGCCCAGGTTCGCCGGCTTCACAAACACCGGATACTTCAGAGCCTTCTCCACCTGCGCCACTGCCTTGCGCGGCGACTTTTCCCAGTCCGCCCTCAGCAGCGTGACGTATTTCACCTGCGGCAATCCCGCCTGCGTAAACAGCCGCTTCATCACGTCCTTGTCCATGCCTGCCGAGGAGCCCAGCACCCCTGAGCCCACGTAGGCAATCCCGGCGAGCTCAAGCAGTCCCTGGATGGTCCCATCCTCGCCAAAGGTGCCGTGCAGAACCGGAAACACCACATCAAGGACTTTGCCTTCCGGTCCCTGGGGCCCAGGCATGGGCGCCATCAGCGTTGGAATGCCCTCATTCAGCAGTTTTGCCCCTGGGGTGGTCTCCGGGTCTCCCGCGCGTAACCGGGCGGCAATCGGACCGCCGTTGCCCTCGAGCAGGTCGTGTGCGTCCGCGGCCGCCAGCCACCGGCCTTCCTTGGTGATCCCGATGGGCACCACCTCGAACTTTTCCCGATCGATGGACTTCAGCACTGACGCGGCCGACAACAGCGAGACCTCATGCTCGCCGCTGCGACCGCCAAAGAGAATCCCTACGCGCAGTTTCTTAGCCATTTCCCTCTTCAATCGCCGGTCGAATTTGGTGCGACCGGAACTCTTCCAGTGTAGAACCCTTTTGCGTCTCCCACTTTCCATGTCCAGGGTCACGAAGTTGGTACCGTTTTTTGCACCTTGCTCGGCATTCTTTTGATCCCGTAAACGCTTTCGGTGTGACCGAACTCACTCTTCGGGAGTGAGTTACGGCCCAAAAGTGTTATTTAAACAAAATTCCCGAAGAGTAAGATTGGGCCATGCAAGAACACGACGAATTTGCCCCGTGCGAGGGATTCTCCACGTTCGACTTCGCCTGCGTTTCTGATGTTCGGGATCATATCGAACTCGATTTTCAGTAGACGGGCAAGAAAGCACCTGCCCCACCGGACCGTTTCGGATGAAGAAAGTATTTCTATTGGTCGCAATCGCCTTGGGAAACTTTTCCAGTACTTGGGCGAACACCCCCGCTCCGCTTACTTCGGTACGCGCCGTCAATGCCCTCTCCATGGCCCAGGCCAGCCAGGGACTTCCCGTAGCATTTGAAGCCACGGTCACCTTTTTCCGCGGATACCAGAAGAATCTCTTTGTCCAGGATGGCAAGGCCGGCACTTACGTCAAAGCCACCACGAACTTGAAGCTCGCTCCCGGCGACCGCGTTCTGGTGAAAGGAATCACGCGGGCAAGCTACGGCCCCGATGTGATCAGCAGCGACATCACGTTGCTCGGTCACGGTGCGCTTCCCAAGCCTGTTCCGGCCACGTTCGATGGGTTGATCGAGGACCGGTTTGATTCGGTGCTCGTGACCACGCGCGGAATTGTGCAGTCTGCCAACCTTGATCCGTCTTCGTCAGACCACCCGCACGGCACTACCCTCAGAGTGCTCCTGAACGGCGGATATGTGGATACGCTGGTGGATAGCGACGATCCGCATGCGCTGGATCAGCTATTGGACTCCGAGGTACAGATCACCGGGGTCGCAGGCGCAAAGCTCGACGGCAAGCGCCAGCTCATCGGGATTGTTCTCCACGTTGACGGTCTAGCGGATATCAAAATCCTCAAGCCTGCGAAGGTCAGTCCATTGGCGCTTCCCATAACGCCCATGGACCAGGTCCTCAGCGTCTATCACATCGTGAATCTCACCAGGAGGGTCAGAGTCAACGGTACCGTCACTTTCTATGAGCCGGGCTCGGCGTTGGTCTTGCAAAGCGGTAATAAGAGCATCTGGATTAAAACCGACAGCTACATCCCCATCAAACTGGGTGACCGCGTCGATACCACCGGCTTCCCTGCCGTCAGCAACGGTACTCTCATGCTCTATGGAAGCGCGATTCAGGATACTGGAATTCAGGAGCCCGTCAAAGCCCAGACGGTTACCTACCAGCAGCTCGCGTCCGGCCAGCACGACTTTGACCTCGTCTCCATTGAGGGCAAGGTCGCCATGAAGGCAAGCGAAACCACACAGGACGAGTATGTCCTTGTCGCAGACGGCCGTTCGTTTTCAGCCATCTTCCCCCATGGAAGTGGGCCTGGCGGCGCTGCACTCTTGAATTCGGTTCCCCTTGGCGGCGTGGTGCGCGTCACTGGCATCTGCGCCATGGATAACGCAAGTCCATTCGGCCACGACGTCCCCTTCAACATTCTCATGCGCACGCCGGGCGATTTGACTACTGTCAGCGAGCCTTCGTGGATGACGGTTCGTAATCTCAGCAGTCTCGTCATCATCCTCCTCATGGGAATGTTGCTGGTAGGCGCCAGGGCCTGGCACGGCGACCGCAAAATGCGTGCCCACGTTGCCGCCCTCGGTTACATCGGAAATCGGCGCGCGCGCATCCTTGAAGACATCAATAACGCGCGTCCGCTCGCGGGAATCCTTGAGAGCATTACCGAGTTGGCCTCAGTCAGTCTGAAAGGCGCGGCCTGCTGGTGCCAGATTGCGGATGGAGCCAAACTCGGCAACTGCCACACTCAGCCGGATTGCGCAAGCCTGCGCATCATCGAGCGTAGCATCGGCTCCCACAGCGGTCCGGCCCTGGGTACCATCTACGCCGCCTTTGACGCCCGTACAAAGCCTCACGCCGAAGAGGACAAGGCGCTGGCAAGCGCGGCGGAACTCGCCACTCTCGCCATTGAAACCCGGCGGATGCACGCGGACCTGGTCCATCGCTCCGAGTTTGACTTGCTCACCGACGTCCAGAATCGCTTCTCGTTTGAAAAGCATCTTGAATGGCTCATCAGCGAGGCACGGAATTCCGCCGGCATCTTCGGAGTCATCTACATTGACCTTGACGACTTCAAGAGCGTCAACGATGTGCACGGCCACCAGGTTGGCGATNNNGAAGAAGTTGCCGAGCGGCTTGAGGCCAGTTTCGAGGAGCCCTTTGTGGTGCAGGGCTGTGTTCTGCACGGTTCAGCCAGCGTTGGCATAGCCGTTTACCCTGAGGACGCTGTCAACGGCGACGCCCTCGTGACCATTGCGGACACAGCTATGTACACAACAAAACACTCTCAGCAAAGAGTTGCCCGGCGTTAGACGGTCTTGAGCCTCTAACCGGACTAAACAACTATCCGGTAGCACCCTGCATCCGTCCAGACCCCTGGGCGGAGACGGCCCGCCTTCTTTTCCTGTTCCCTTAAACAAATTCCAGCTCCCTGCCGATGAATCAGCACAGGACCGGTCTGCATGTTGCGCAGACTGCTGGGTTGAATCAAGTGAAGACGCTGCCTCCCGCAATCGCGATCATCTTCGCCTGCACTTCTGCGGGCCTTGTCGCGGCGCGCTCAACGCCGCCGGTCTCGCCGGCACTCACTACCCTGCACGCGGTCGTTGCCCTCACCAATAAGCAGGCCAGCCAGCACCAACCGGTTTCCTTTGATGCCACGGTCACCTACTACCGCTCCTTTGATAAGAACCTGTTTGTCCAGGATGGGGGCTCGGCCATTTTTGTGCGTCCGGCCGTCATGCACAGTCTTGTCCCCGGAGATCGGATAAGGGTGCACGGAACCATGCATGAGAGCTTCCGGCCCTACGTAGACGCCGCCGATATCACGCTGCTGGATCACGGTGTGTTGCCCGAACCTCTCCGACCGAGTTTCGAGCAGATGATTCGCGCCGAGACCGATTGCAAACTCGTTAAAGTACGCGCCGTCATCGAGTCCGCCAGTCTGGTGCCAAGCTTGCAATCGCCAACCTCGACCACTCAACTGAGCGTTCTTGTGGATGGAGAACAGGCCGTCGCCACCATCAACAGCGACAATCCAGCCCGGCTCCCGGACCTTCTCGGTGCGGAGGTGGAGCTGGCCGCCGTCCAAGCTGGCGTTTTCGATAACAAAATGCAGCAGACAGGCATCCTGTTTCATGTCCAGTCGCTGGACCAGGTGAAGATTCTGAAACGCGCCGGCGTCGACCCTTGGTCCATCGCGGTCACTCCGATGGACCGGGTTTTGACCGGCTATCGAGTCCGCAATCAGAGTGAACGCGAGCGCGTGCATGGAACCATCACCTACTATCAGCCCGGCGTGGCCTTGGCTTTGCAGGACGGCGCCCAAAGCATCTGGATCGACATCGACAGCTGGGGCCCTCTGCATGTTGGCGACGTGGCCGACGCGATTGGCTTTCCAACCGTTGAAAACGGCTTCCTGACCCTTGCCCACGGCGAGGTACACGAGACGCCGGGGCGGGCGCCGGTAAGCGCCTCGCTCTTCACATGGCGTCAACTTGCCCTGGGCGGCAACGATGGGCACAGCCACGTCTTCGACCTGGTTTCAGTGGAAGGCCAGGTGGTTACCGAGGTTCGGCAGGCCAAACAGGATGAGTATGTACTCGATTCCGACGGTCACCTGCTGTCGGCCATCATGCGCCATCCCGGCACAGCAAGCCCGATCCCGCTTAACCCCATGCGTGAGGTTCCGGTTGGCTCGCATATTCGCGTGACGGGCATCTGCATGCTCACCGACGCGAATCCTTTCAACGGCGAGGTACCCTTCGATATTCTGATGCGCACCCCGGAGGATATAGTTGTGCTCGCGCGGCCCTCGCTGCTGAACGTTCGCAACCTCATTCTCCTTGTCGGCTTGCTGATCGTGTTGGTTTTCGCCGTTGTCGCCCGCGGATGGATCATCGAGCGCCGGGTTCGCCGGCAAACAGCCGCGGTTGCATATCTGGAGCGGCGGCGCGGACGCATTCTCGAGGAAATCAGCGGTTCCCGTCCGCTGGCAGAAATCATCGAGATGATCACGGAAGTGGTCTCCTTCAAGCTTCTGGGAGCCCCCTGCTGGTGCGAAATTCGGGATGGCGCCCGGCTCGGCAATGCGCCAGCCGACCTGACCAGGCTGCGCGTCAGCCAGACCGAGATTCACGCCCGCTCAGGCCCCTCGCTCGGTACGATCTTTACGGCCTGCGATTCGCTGACCAAGCCTTGCGCCGAAACGTCGGAGGCGCTGGCAATGGGAGCCGGTTTGGCCGCGCTGGCAATCGAAACACGGCGACTCTATTCAGACCTGCTGCACCGTTCGGGTTTCGACCTGCTCACCGACATTGAGAATCGCTTCTCGATGGAAAAGCATCTGGACGAGCTCATCGATGAAGCTCGCCAAGCGGCCGGCATCTTCGGCCTCATCTACATCGACCTCGACGATTTCAAGCAGGTGAACGACAAATACGGACACCAGGTAGGAGATCTGTACCTCAAGGAAGCCGCGGCACGCATGAAGAGCCAGCTACGGCCCGGCGATATCCTGGCCCGGCTGGGCGGAGACGAGTTCGCGGTGCTGGTTCCGGCGGTGCGCAACCGCTCTGGAGTTGAAGAGATCATGCTCCGGCTGGAACGATGCTTCGACGAACCTTTTTTCGCACAGGGTTATGCGATTGAAGGATCCGCGAGCATCGGCGCCGCACTCTACCCCGAGGACGCCAATTCGAGAGACACTCTCTTGCGAAGAGCCGATACCGCCATGTACATCGTAAAGAAGCGCAGAACCGCGCGCGGGAGCGCTCAGCCCACCGAACTGAATCCCGAGCTCATATCGCTTGCCAAGAGATGAAACAGGCCCGGCTTGCGCCGGGCCTGTTGAGTTTGTTGATCGGCAACCTTGAGATCGCCGCCTGGATAGCTTGTCCTGAGAGCAATCGAAGGCGCTAGCCCTATTCGGCTGCCATCTCTTCTGCTTCGCCCTCCTGGCGCATCAGTTCCAGTTCGCGCTCGGCGGCTTCGATCTCCGCCGTCACTTCCTGCTGCACGCGCGCTGCCGCTTCTTCCAGCTCCGGTGAGAGCTGTACGTTGCGGTAGTACTCCAAGCCCGTGCCCGCGGGGATCAAGCGTCCCACGATCACGTTCTCCTTGAGTCCGCGCAGGTTGTCGATCGCGCCGTTGATGCTGGCTTCGGTCAACACNNATGCCCAGCAGCAGCGGACGTCCGATGGCTGGGCGGCCTCCTGCATTGAGCACCTTCTCGTTCTCTTCGCGGAAGCGGAACCTGTCAACCTGCTGCTCGAGCAGGAAGCTGGTGTCGCCCACTTCGTCAATCCGCACCCAGCGCAGCATCTGGCGCACAATCACTTCGATGTGCTTGTCGCTGATAGCCACGCCCTGCAACCGGTAGACTTCCTGGATTTCGTTCACCAGGTAGGACTGCAATTCCTTCTCGCCCAGCACAGCAAGAATGTCGTGCGGGTTGAGCGGACCATCCATCAGCGGATCGCCTGCGCGCAACCGTTCGCCTTCCTGCACATTTACGTGGATGCCGCGCGGCACCGAGT
>PLST01000457.1:0-9270 GCA_003164255.1 Acidobacteriaceae bacterium
GGCTGGTGGTGCCGATTTTCTGGCGGCCTGGCGCGCTTTCTGCTGCCAGCTCGATCATGCGGTGGTAAGGCAGGATCACCTGGGTGCGATTGGAAACAAACAGCTGCTTGTCCACATCAACACCCAGCTCACGAAGCCGGTTGACTTCAGACAGGAAGGCCAGCGGATCAAGCACCACGCCGTTGCCGATGATGCCCTTGCAGCCCTTACGCAGGACGCCGCAGGGAATGAGCTGAAGCACAAACTTCTGCCCGCCGATGATGACGGTATGACCGGCATTATGGCCGCCGGCGTAGCGAGCCACCGCTGAGAACCGCTCGCTGAGCACGTCAACAATCTTGCCTTTGCCTTCGTCGCCCCACTGGGCGCCCAGTACCACAGCCGTCTTTGCTCGCATTTCCTTCCAATCCTCGAATCCTGAGTCGCCCAGAGGAGTAAAGCAGCCTCTGCGGCGCCCAAAAAAAAGCCGGCGCCAGAAACTCCATGGGCCGCAACACGAAGGCGCTGGTCCACTAACCCTGCACCAGGTTTGATGATAAACCCTGAACACGTGGGCGGGTCCCGAACGGAAAGAAGGGTTTACTCCTCGCGCCGGGTTTTTCGTGCCCCTGTCTCCCGATTTTTCGCCCCGCCCCAGACAATTTCACGCAACTAACCCGGGATTGCCGGGTCTAGACAGTACATGCCCTCGTAGAGGGCACAGACAGTCATGCCCCGGGGCGGTCCCGAGGCCCAGGAACGAGCGAGGGCACATGAAACCCCAGGCTTATCCGCAGGCATCCCCCGTTGCCGGCATTTCCCATTTTTTCCCAGCTCTCTTCGCCAAGCCAACCCTGAAGCCCCAAAGAACCGGCCCCAAGTCAATGATCCTCAGGCGTTTGGTGGCTCTTGGTATGGCGGCTCTCCTGTTGCCGCTCGCTCAGGTAGAGGTTCTGGCCCAGCAGGCACCCGGTTGGCCACAGGCAAACCCGTATCCGCCGGGTCAGCCCTACAGTGGCCAGTATTCGCAGTCTCCCTACCCCCAGAATCAGCCGTATAACAACCAGTACGCGCCCAGTGAGCCGCAAGGCTACGCGCGGCCCGCCTACGGTCAGCAACCCAGTTATGGTCAGCAGCCGCCTGCCGCCGACCAGCCTAATGCTGACGCAGGACCCGGCGGATACGCGCCCGGCTATCAACAGCCGCAACCTGCCGCCCAGCCATTTACGGCCGAGCAGCTTGAAGAGATGCTTGCGCCCATCGCACTCTATCCTGACGGATTGCTGGCCCAGGTGCTGGCCGCAGCCACCTACCCTGACCAAGTGTCAGTGGCCGATCAATGGTTGCGCGCTCAGGGATACGCCTCCGCTGACCAGATTGCAGGCGCTGCCCAGGCGCAGAACTGGGACCCAAGCGTGAAGGCGCTGACAGCATTCCCGCAGGTGCTGGCCGAGATGAACCAGAATCTCGCGTGGACCACCGATGTCGGTAATGCCTATTACAACCAGCCGCAGGATGTGATGCAGACGGTACAGGTTCTTCGCCAGCGCGCCCAGGCGGCCGGAACGCTTGAGAATTCGCCCCAGGAAACTGTCAGCTACGACCAGGGAAATATCGAACTGGCTCCCCCCAATCCGCAGGTGGTGTACGTGCCAGCTTATAACCCGTGGGATGCTTACGGTCAGCCGATCTCTCCTTACCCCGGCTTTTCTTTGCTTGGAGCATTGCAGTCGTTTGCCGGATCGGGGGTTCTTCAGTTCGGCATGGGAATCGCCATGACGGCCTTTATGCACACGGGCTTCGGATGGCTCAGTTGGGCGCTGGACTGGCTTGGCAGCTCCATTCTGTTCAACCACTCCAGCTACTCTTCGCGCAGTACGTCGGTGGCTCGCTGGGGTGGCGGGTACGGTCACGGCGGATTTGGCCGCGGAGGCTACGGCTCGCAAGCCTGGGGTTCCAACGGCGGATCGGGCTACGGCAGATCGGGTTATGCAGGATCGGGCCAAGGCTATAATCGGAGTCAGATGGAACGGGAACGTACCGGCCAGTCCCGCGACGCCTACGGCCGCCAGGGCTCTTACTCCTCCAACGGCTACAACCGGGGCTACGGTTACACCGGCGGCTACCAGCAGAACAGGGAATACACGCGTCCGCAGCAAGGGTATGGATCAACCCGGCCAACCATGGGAAGCGAGTATGCGGCAGGTTCAAACAGAGGTTATTCGGCGCGGCCTGAAAACGCCGTTCGCCCGGCCTTCCAGGACTACGCCTACAGCCGTGCTCAGCAGCGAACGCAGCCACAGATGCCCGCCCGGCAGCAGCAGGCTTACGCCAGGCCAGGCTACGGTTCCAGCTTCTACGGCGGAACGGGGCAGACCTACGGCTACGGCCGCCAACAGGGGAGCAACTACGGTGCTCCTCAGCAGTCATGGCGCGCTCCCACAATGCCCAGCCAGCGTGGCGGATTCGAACAGCGTTCCTACGCCGCGTCTTCGAGCAGGGGATTCATGCAATCGGCTCCGAAACAGGAGCGGTCGGGTGGCTTCCACATGTTCGGCGGTGGACGCAGCTCAGAACATTCCTTTGGCGGCGGGAAAGCGCCCAAGAGCTACGGTGGTGGAGGCCACGGTGGTGGAGGCGGTCACTCCAGCAGCCACAGCGGCGGGGGACATCACCACTAATCCCTGCTGAACTTCTTCAGCCGAGCGACTGGGTTCTCGGGCCTGGAGCGATGAACTCAAACGGTTCATGGCCGAAAGCTTCGTCCGCGAGCATCATCAGGATTCCAGCGATCCAAAGCACATGGCCGATTAGCGGAACCAGGGGTACCAGCCAAAAGTAGATCCAGGTGGCTCCCATGAACGCCACGATGGCGCCGCCCATGATGCGCCGCGTCCACACCATCCGGGGGCGGATGAGAAACACCAGGTAGAAGAGAATCAGAGGCTTGATCCAGCCGCTCAAAATGGCCAGGAAGTCCTTTGAATGCCACACTTCGCGGCTGAAAGTATTCATCAGCGTCACCCAGGCACAGAACCATCCGCGGTACACATCCGGGGGCAGTGCTCCCGGGGCGGCACCTGCTTGCACGCCGGCAAAAAGAACGCAGCCACATATATGCAGAATCCGGCGATCCGCGCTTTTTGCACCGCGCGTGCAACCGCTTGAGATTGAGCTCTTTGTGCGATAACTGTGTTCCTTTCCCGCCGTTGGGCCTTCCCGGTTAGTTGAAGATTCGGGAACCCCGCAATGATAGACGAGTCGAAATAGGAAACGCGCAAATGTTTGCGAGCTGTTAACCACTCCCGCCCTTCACTCGTTACAGGTGCAGGAAGAGGCCTTCAGGCTTCACTGAGCGAGGTGGTTCTAACATGCGGCAAACAAAAAGAATTGCGGGTTTGATTTCTGCGGCGGTTACGGCGCTGCTGTTTATTGCTGGTCCGGCAACGGTGATTGCCCAGGCGCCCGCTACGCCCGAGGCCCGGACGCAGCCCTCGGCAACACCTATCAGCGACCAGGAACTGTCTGACACACAGGATCAGCTGCTCAAGCTTCTCCGCATGAGCCCAACGCTGACGTCCGTGGTGGCCCGCGATCCCTCGCTGCTGTCAAACCAAGAGTATGTTAACCGCAACAATCCGCAGCTGGGGCAGTTTCTGGTTCAGCACCCTGACATTGCCCGCAATCCGGAGTACTACCTGTTTACGCATCTCGAATCGCGTGGCGGACGGCGCGACCAGGCGCTGGAGCGGGCAGTGTGGCCGGAGATGTCGCAAGCGCCCAATGACTCGAGAGCCGACCAAATCGTTGACCCGATCATGGCTTTCGCGGCTTTCGCTGCCTTCCTCGCGGCGTTGGTCTGGCTGATTCGGCAATTCCTTGAGAATCGCCGCTGGTCACGCATATTCAAGCTGCAGAGCGACGTGCACGGCAGGCTGATAGAGAAATTCGGAACGACGCAGGAGCTCGCCTCGTATATGGGCACTGAAGCGGGCAGGCGGTTTCTTGAAGCGGCTCCGATTCCGGTGGGGTTTGAGCCCGAGCAAAGAATGCCGAATGCCGTGTCTCGGGTGCTTTGGCCGCTGCAAATCGGTGTGGTGCTGGTGCTGCTGGGCGTTGGACTGCTTTTCCTGCGCTCGGCAGGCCCTGACATGAGTATTCCCATGCTGATTACGGGTACGGTAGTGCTGATGCCCGGAATTGGATTTATTCTGTCCGCAGGGATCACGTGGGTTCTTGCCGGACGATTGGGGCTGATTCCCGACAGCCACTCGGCATCGAACCAAGCCAACCCGCAGGACAGGCCGTGAGCCGGATCGGACCCGGCAGTGGCCAAGAGGCGCCCGACGCGAATGTTCTGGGAATCTTATCTACCGAGTGCTTTTGCCGGCGACGCGCAGCCCGACGTTGCGCAGCCTCTCATGGATGATGAGGCGTTCGCGGGGTTCTACGAGCGCTCGGCACGGTCACTCTGGGCTTACCTGGCACGGACCTCTGGCGACCCTGCCCTGGCTGAGGACCTGATGCAGGAGAGCTACGTGCGGTTTCTTTCGGCGGCGGGCGCTCCATCGCATCTCAATGAGGGCGAGGTTGCGTGCCGGCGGTACCTGTTCCGGATAGCGACGAACCTGCTGCGCGACCACTGGCGGCGTCCAAGAGCAGCTTCAATTGAAGGAATTCCCGAGAACTTTTTCGCTCGACCCAGCCATGCGGCGCAGTGCGATTCGCAAATGACGCTTGGACCTGCCCTGGCAAAGATGCGACCCCGAGAGCGCCAATTGCTCTGGCTTGCGCACGCTGAGGGCTACTCCCACGGCGAGATTGCCGAGGTTACAGGCCTGGCCAGTGCCAGCATTCGTCTGCTGCTCTTCAGGGCGCGCAGAAAGATTGCGCGCCTGCTCACGGATGAAAAACGTGGGAGGGTAAAGGCATGCTGAAAACCTGTTCACGTGAAAACGAAGTCAGGGAGCTGGTGGAGCGTGGCCAGTGGCCGCAGGCTTGCGCACCCGAGCTGCGTGCGCACGTTGAGAGCTGCCGCTCCTGCGCCGACTACGTTCTGATCACAACCGCGTTTCGAAGCGCCCGCGCAGAAGCTGTCGCTGGCGTTACGCTGCCGCCTCCCGGCGTTCTCTGGTGGCGTGCGCAACTGCGCAGGCGTAATGCAGCGGTTGAGCGCATTGGCAGGCCGATTCTGGGCGCGCAGATCTTCGCGCTCGCCATCAATCTCATGTTGGCGGTTGCCTTCATCCTGTGGCAAGCCCGCCATGGCCTTGCCTGGCTCTCATGGTTTTCATCGACTGCGGGCCCTGCGCAGGGTCAGCAGGCGGTGTTTCATCTTGACTCTTTCTGGTCTCCTCAGTTGCTGAGTTCCGGACTCAACTCAATGACGAGCCCACTGGTGCTGATTCCCGCCATCGCCACACTGGTGTTGCTCGGCGGCGTGGTTGTCTATCTGGCTACTGAAAAACAGTAATCCGCATCGCAATCCGAATTGCTCAGACCATCTTGCACTTGAATGTGCGGGGTGACGTCCTCCTGCTCACGAAGCGGCCCCTTTGGCCGCTCTGCTATAGTTTCTCGACGCGATTTTCATGCATTTTCGAAAACGCTAACGAAAACAGCATTCGCGCCTCGCTTATCGCGAAAAAACAGGAGAACCCATGGACTGGACTGAGAGCACAAGACGATCGTTCCTCAAGCAATTTGGTGCAGCCGGCGCTTTGGCGCTGGCCGCCGCAAACGCAGAGGGATTAAGCCTGGAGGGAGCACAGAATGCTGCGCCGGCCGCCAACTCCTCCGCGGACCAGGAACAGGCTGCCACGCGCCAAGAACGCATGAAATGGTGGCATGAAGCCAAGTTTGGCATGTTCATCCACTGGGGACTCTACAGCGTGATTGGGCAGCATGAGTGGGCCAAGGAAACCGAAGGCATTCCGCTTGCGCAGTACGAGATTATCGCCAAACACTTCCATCCCAAGCCAAATGCGGCCCGCGATTGGGCAAGGCTCGCCAAGAAGGCCGGGCAAAAGTACATGGTGATGACCACCAAGCACCATGAAGGTTTTTGCCAATGGGATTCGAAGCTTACCGACTACAACGCCGTGAAGCAGGGGCCGGGGCGCGACCTGGTGCGCGAGTATGTTGAGGCCGCACGGGCCGAAGGTTTGCGCGTCGGCTTCTACTACTCGCTCATGGACTGGCATCACCCAGACGGCGCCCTCTGCAAGACTGACGAGGCAGCGCGCCGCCGGTTTGTCGACTACACGCATGGCCTTATTCGCGAGCTGCTCACCAACTACGGCAAGATCGACGTGCTCTGGTACGACGTCTCGTGGCCGCTGACCCCGGAAGGCTGGGAGTCAGAGCGGATGAACGAGATGATCTTCGATCTGCAGCCGGAGATCATCGTGAACAACCGCAATGGCCTGCCGGGCGACTTTACTACGCCAGAGCAGCACATTACCGCCGCAGAAGTGGGGCGCGCCTGGGAGGCCTGCATGACGCTCAACGACAGTTGGGGCTTCAACCGCTTCGATGACGCCTGGAAGTCGCCGAAGGTCATCGTGGACAACCTGGCGACCTGCGCGCGCGGAGGCGGGAACTATCTGCTCAACATCGGGCCGGAACCGGATGGTTCGATCCCGCCGGACACGCAGGCCTGCCTGGAGACCGTAGGCAAGTGGCTGGACACAAACGGCACTGCAATCTACGGTACCGATCGAGCCAATGCCAGTGGCAATGTAAATGCCAACTACACCCGCCGAGGCAACACGCTCTACATCCACCAGCACTTCTGGCCTGGGCACACGCCAGCAGCCGAGTGGCTGAGCTTTTATCAGCCCGAGGCGGTCATCGCCATCGGTGGACTCAAGCCTAAAGTCCTGTCGGCGCGTCTGCTCAAGACGGGACAGAAGATCGAATTCACCCAGGACGAATTCACGCTGCGGTTGACGGGTTTGCCACTGGTGGCGCCAGATCAGCCGGCCACCGTCATCGAAGTGGAGTGCGATGGGGAGCCAACCGTCAATCACGACTCCATGCGTCCATTGTGGCCGCGGTTGAAGGCGGATATCAGCGTCTAAGTTGCAAGGGTTGATAACATCCTCTGGCTTCCTGGTCTTTTGGCCGCAGCAGCGGAACGATCAGGAAGCCGGAGTCAGACGCAGACAGGGACTGCGCGTGCGTAAGTGTAGGGGCCGTCTGGCACCAGCACGACGCGCGCATCCGTAGGCAGACCTTCAAGCAGCGCGGCTACGGCTTCGTTCAGGTCGCTGAATGTGTGCGCGCCTGCAAAGCCCAGCTCCGACTTTGAGACACCGGGCGCGTAGAAGGAGAGCTCATTCTTCACGCCGACCAGCGCCAGCCTCTCCAACTGCCACTGATCAACCTCAACGGGCGTGTTCTCGATTTCATCCAGAAAATCCTGATACCCGGTGAGCGTGCGCATCCCGTGAGCGAACTCCGGCGAACCCACTCCTTCAGCGCACTCCCCAAGCAGCAGAATTCGTCCGCCCGGCTTGGTGATGTGCTGCGCGGCGGTCACGCCTTTCACGATCTGATAAAAGGTCAGGTCGAGCGGGTACCCCGCTCCGCAGGTAATTACCGCGTCAGCCAGTTCATGGAGATTCTCAAGGCAGGTAGTTTCGGTGAATTCAACGCCTGCGGCGTGCGCCTTCACGGGATTTCCGGCAAAGACCCCCGAGATGCGCCGATCGACGGTAAGGGTTACATCCAGGATGAAATCATGGCGCGCCATGGCCGCGATTTCAAGGAATTCGGCGTGCAGGGGGTTGCTTGCGATGGAGCCTTCAGTGGCCAGCGGCTCGCGATTGAAGAGCGGAGAGTGAATCACCTTGATGGTTTCCTGAGCGGCGAGCCCGGGGACCACAAGCTTGCGACCTCCTGAAAAGCCCAGCATCAGGTGCTGCTCAATAAATCCGAGGGAAATGTGGAGATCGGCGGCCATGAAGCGCTCGTCGATGAAAACCGGGGTGCCGCGCCAGGTGTTGCCCAGGGCCCGATGACTAGCCAGGTCGCGGGCATCATGACTGACAACGCGATATTTGCGGGCAATCTCGGCGCCGACGATCATTTCAATCTCGTCCTGCGTTGCGCCGCGGTGGAGTCCGGTTGCGACCAAAATTGTGACAGCCTCGGCCGGGATGCCGGCCGTGTGCAGGCGCGCCAGCAGCGGGGGCAGCGTGATTTCATTTGGCGCGGGGCGGGTAATGTCACAAACGGCGATGGCTGCCGAGCGCTTGCCCGCTGCTATCTTGACCAGGGGATCGCACCCAATGGGGTGATCGAGCGCGTCTGCCAAAGCCGCTGCCACGTCGCCAATTGCTGACGCCGTGTGGCTGTGAACGATCTGGCAGGCGTAACTGTCAGGGACAGAAACTTCGATGCCATTCTTGCCGAAGGAAAACGTAGTCTTCATCTGTGCTGGAAAACGGCCGCGCGGCTTTCGATCGGCTCATCCCTTTCGTTCATTCTAATCCGCCTTCAGGCCAAAGCTCTGAAGCAAACGGGGACAGCTCTCGTCTGATCCCTGACAGGCACATGCGTCCCATTTCTCCTTCAGGCGCCGTCATCGGGCGACAAACGGCTTCACGGTCGGCCGTCGGCGAGCACTGCATCGGCAATGCGCGCCGCCTCTACGGCTTCGCGAACCGCATGAACGCGAACGATGGAAGCCCCGTTTAGAATGGCAACGGTCATCGCAGCCAGGCTTGCCCGTTCCCGTGCCTTGAAGGCAGTCTCAACATTCGCCCCGTCCCCATAAAGCTGGGCCATTGTGTGGCGGAGGAACGACTTTCGACTGACCCCCGCCAACAACGGGCGGCCAAGCGCGAGCAACTCGGCCTGCCGCGCCAGCAAAACGTAGTTCTCGTCGAATCGCTTGCCGAAGCCATAACCCGGGTCGAGAACAACGGCTTCAGCCGGAATGCCATGTGCACCGGCCATAGCCAGGCTCGCGCCAAGCCCTTCGCGCACCAGTGTCAGCAAGGCATCGGGCGCCATCTGCGGCTGCTCGCGCCACTCTTCCGGGCGGCCGCGGGTGTGCATGAGCACAACACCCGCGCCAAACTCGCTGCAAACTCGTGCCATCTCCTTATCCCAGGTGAATCCACTCACGTCATTCACAACTTCAGCGCCGGCTTCAAGGGCCGACCGGGCAGTAGCAGCTTTGTACGTGTCCACCGAGACAACGGCGGCGGAACGGGCATCAAGAATCCCTTTGAGAACCGGAAGCAATCGCGCCAGTTCTTCTTCAGCGCTCACCGTAGCGGT
>PLST01000457.1:9334-22926 GCA_003164255.1 Acidobacteriaceae bacterium
AGTAGTCCATTGAACCTGCCACAGGCAGCACGCCTCCTGCTACACTCCGGGCATGAAGATTCTCGGGCGATTTACGGTGGTTTTGCTGGCAGGGTCTCTGGCGTGGTGTGGGGGGTTGCCGGCACGGTCTCAGCAAGCCCCTAAGGGGCACTCAGGCGGGCACGCCGCGCAGGCCAAGGGCCCCCTGAGCGATCGCATTGACGCCATTTTGGCCGATCCGGCTCTGAGCCATGCGGCGTTCGGCATCAGCGTCACATCTCTCGATGGTCAATCGCTCTACGGGCTTAACCAGGGCAAGTTGTTTACCCCTGCCTCCAATGCAAAGCTCGCCACGACGGCGGCGGCGTTTGCCCTGCTGCCCGTGGAGACGCTTTCCTGGACCACAACCGCGGTCGCAGGCGGCGATGTGGATACCGGCGGCGAGCTACACGGCGACATTGTCCTGCTCGGCGTCGGCGACCCCACCTTCAGCGCCCGTCATTATCCCTACGTGGAACCGGGAACCACCCAGCCTGCAGCGGCTGTACCTGCCGATACTTCTGGCGCGACCCCAGCCCCAGCACCGACCGCCATGACGGTCCTGGACCTGATGGCTGAACAGGTGGAACAATCCGGCGTGCGCACTGTGGATGGCGACGTGGTGGGCGACGACAGCTTCTTTATTGACGAACCTTACGGCGAGGGCTGGGGCTGGGACGACCTGCAGTGGGACTACGGCGCGCCTGTCAGCGCACTCACCTTCAACGACAACGCGGCCCGTCTCACCATCCGAGCCGATGAATCGGTTCCAGGCGCAACCCTGGCCGAGTGGGCGCCAAACACTGATTTCTACACCGTGGATAACAGCATGACACCCGCACCGACGGGAGAACCGGGGCATCCGGGTCTCGAGCGTCGCCCGGGCGCCCTGCTGGTGCGCGCGTGGGGCACAGTTGGCGCCAATGGCCTGCACGTGAACATGGCTATCGAAGACCCGGCGCAGTTTATGGCCGCAGCCTTCAAAGAGGTGCTTCGGGCTCGAGGCATTACCGTAAATGGCTCAGCCGTCTCCCGGCACAAGTACAGCAACGGAGCCGGTGATTTTGTGGGTGAGCGTGCACAGCCACTGCAGTTGACCCGCTCCAATCTGGGCCACGTCACCGCTCCGTCCGATAATCGCAAGGTGCTGGCCATGCATTTTTCAGTGCCAGTGATCGAAGACATCACGGTCACCAACAAGGTGAGTCAGAACCTGCACGCCGAGCTTCTGCTTCGGCTGCTTGGCAAGCAGTTCGGCAGCGACGGCAGCTTTGAGGAAGGAACCCGCGTGATTCGGCAGTTTCTTGTGAATGCGGGTGTGGAGGACGGCGACTTTTTCTTTTATGACGGTTCAGGAATGAGCCGCGACGACCGCATTACGCCGCGCGCATTTACACGCCTGCTCTGCTACGCGTCGCAACAGCCCTGGGGTACGGAGTGGCGCGCCACATTGCCGGTGGCCGGCGTGGATGGCACTCTTGAAAACCGCTTCAAGACTTCGCCGTTAAAGGGCCGCATGTGGGCCAAAACCGGCACGCTGAACGAGGCAAACGCGCTCACGGGCTATCTGACGGCGGCCAGTGGCAAAACCCTGGCATTTTCAATTCTTGTGAACGGGCACCGGCCCGGTAGCGATGCTGAGTCTGATGCCATCGACAAGATTGCGGAGGCAATTGCAGCGGCCGAGTAACGCGGTATCATCATTAGCAAATGCACGTTCGTTCTTTTTCTCCTTTCTGCGCAATCATGATTTCTGTGTCGGGGCTGGTCATGGGTCTTGCCGGATGCCGTTCACTGCCGCCGTCGAAGCCTTCGTCGGAGTGGACTCCCCAAGAGGCGCGCGGAGCCGTGGTGTACCAGGCAAAGTGCGCCCGCTGCCACTATCCGACCACGACCCATCCCTTGAACGGGCCGGGACTGCAGGCGATTACCAAAGTCAAGGCAATGCCCTCCGGTATGCCACCCACAGATGAGAGGCTCACTGCCGTGATTCTGAGCGGGAGAAACATGATGCCGGCAACGCGGCTTAACGACGATCAGCTCCAGGATCTGCTGGCCTATCTGCGCACGCTTTGACCGACGAAGACAGGAGGGGAATCACCATGACCGAAGAAGTCAACCACGCGGACGCAACCAGCGAGGCCACAAGCGAAGCTGGCGTTCCCGCACCGAAGCGCCGGCTCTATCTGCCCCTTCCCGGGCTGGCGGCCATTGGCCTCTACCTTGCGGCGCTCGCCGGGGCGTTCATTGTCGGCGTGGTGCGCGGCAACTATCCGCCCCTGTTTCTCTTCTTTCCGGTCCTCTTCATCGCCGCCACAGGCGGACTGATGCTGTTGTTCCGCTGGGCATGGGCGCTGGCGCTGGCCGCCGTCTTTCTGCTTGCGATCTACAACATGTGGGTCTTTTCACAGCAGCATCTTGCGCCGGCGTTGGTGCAAGGGCTATTGAACTGGGTGTTCTTCCTTTACCTCATCCGGGTCGAGGTTCGCAGCAAGCTCAAGTAACCTTCCCGGCGAACAGCGAAGCGCCAGAGGGACCGAATTTACTCCAGAATCCTCTCTGCGGGCACAACCCGGTTGGGTTCGCGGGAATCCCGGGAATGGGATGCCAGGCTCCCAAGCTGACAAACGATCGCTGCCAGCAGTGCCCACAGCAGAAAGATCAACCCGATGCCGGTGCAGGCGATTCCGCCCAGCGCAGCCGGACCCGTGGTTGTGATGTCGAGGTGGAGCGCAGATGAGGCCAGCGGAAACGCTGCGTCAAAACTGGTGGCTCCGCTGCAATAGCCGAAAATCAGGCTAAGGCCAGTGGCGAGGAAAACGATTGAGGCGATCAAGGGGCGATCTGATCTCATGGCTATCTCCTTTTTCTTGAGCCGTCTGAGTCCGCAGCGAAAGTCGGAGGCGTTACCGGCCGGCTGCGGGGCACAAGCGGCTTAAAGGCAAAGATGCCTGTTCGGGAGAAAAGGTTTGGGCGGAAGCAGGGATACGGAAGCGCCCTTACAGTAAATGTTTTGAGCCTGCGAGCCTGAGAAAGGCCAGCCGCTACAATGAGAGCGTGATGGAACTGGTGCAGATTGAGCCAGCGCGGAAACTTCCGGCGCCCAAACCGGAGTGGTTGAAGGCGCGCGCCCCCATGGGCGAAAACTACCACGACCTGAAGCGGCTGGCGCGTTCTCTCGGTCTGAACACAGTTTGCGAGAGTGCTCACTGCCCCAACATTGGCGAGTGCTGGCACCATAAAACCGCCACCTTCATGATGCTCGGTAACCTGTGCACGCGGCGTTGCGGTTTCTGCGCCGTTCCCAAGGGCCGTCCAGAGCCGCTTGACATGGATGAGCCCCGTCGCGTGGCCGAGGCCGTGGCCACCCTGGGTCTGGAGCACGCAGTCATCACCAGCGTGAATCGCGATGACGACCTGGTGGGCGGAGCGCGCATCTTTGCCATGGTCATTGAAGAGATCCGCCGGCAGGCTCCCGGCTGCCGGGTTGAAGTGCTCATCCCGGACTTTCAGGGCAATCAGGAAGCTATCAAGGTGGTGGTCGACGCCAGGCCTGAAGTGCTCAACCACAACACTGAGACGGTGCCTCGCCTCTATCGCGTCGTTCGTTCCGGCGCACGTTACGAGCGATCGCTTGAGCTCTTGCGCTATTCCAAAACGATCAGGCCTGAGGGCATAACGAAGTCTGGCGTCATGGTCGGTCTGGGCGAGGAAACGGCAGAGCTGCACGAAGTCTTTCGCGATCTTGCGGCAGTCGGTTGCGACATTCTCACCATCGGCCAGTATCTGCGCCCATCGCGCGACCACCTGCCCATGGCGCGCCTCTACACTCCGCGCGAATTTGTCGAGCTGAAGACCGCTGCGCTCACAATGGGCTTCCGTCACGTTGAATCGGGTCCGCTGGTTCGTTCGAGCTATCACGCGCACGAGCAGGCCGCGGCCACCGGCATGACAGTCGTAGCCTGATCGCCAACCACAAGCCAACCGCTCACGGGTTGTAGAATAGCCGTTGGCAGTTTGGCCGTATGGAGGAAGAAAGCAATGGCACCCTCATTCATGGCCGGAATTCCGGCGCTCAAAGATCTCAATCTCGACCTCAGGCGGCGGATGGACCAGGCAGTGGCCACATTCCAGGCCAGTCTGGCGTCTACGCGCACCGGCCGCGCCAGCGTGCACATGGTCGACCAGGTCAAGGTGGATTACTACGGCACCCCAACCCCCATCAGCCAGATGGCGCAGGTCTCCGCGCCCGAGGCGCAGCTGATTCTGATTTCGCCCTGGGACCCCACCGTCCTGAAAGACATGGAGAAAGCCATCCAGGCTGCCGATCTCGGGCTCAACCCCATGTCCGATGGCAAGGTGCTGCGGATTCCCGTGCCGCCCATGACCGAGGAGCGCCGCCGCGATGTCTGCAAGCACATCAACAAGGTACTTGAAGAACATCGCACCGCCGTCCGCAACGTGCGCCGCGATGGCAACGATGCCCTCAAGAAGCTGGCCAAAGACAAAAAGATCGGCGAGGACGAAGAAAAGCGCGCTCTTGAAGAAGTGCAGAAGATGACCGACGAAGAGATCCGCCGCATGGAAGAACTCTCACGCAAGAAAGAAGCCGAAGTCATGCAGGTGTGACGATAGGCAACGGTCTCATTCACCTTCGTCAAGAATATTCCCACACCGGAGATTCCTGCGGCCCTGCTCCTGACTCCACGCGTGTGTCATCAGTCGAGCCAGAAGCCTAATCCCGGTTTGAAGGGACAGAGAAGAATGTCAGTTCGATCGAAGTTGCTTACCCTGGCAATCGTGGTTGTTTATGCGGTCGCGATGGTGAGCACGAATGGCATTTTCACCATTCTCGACGATGAGAGCACCATAGTTTCTATGGCCGGCAGTCCCGTGCTGCCCACTGTGCAGTTGTATCTTCACGGCGGCTCCGTCAACGAGCATCCGCCGGCATCTGACATCCTGCTGCACGGCTGGATGGTTGCCACCGGATACGCCTTCTCCGCCCTTCGCATCTTTGCCAACATCTTCTATATTCTTGGCACTCTGTTCCTGGCACTCTCAGCGTATCGGCTCGGGGGAATGAAGGCCTACTGGGCAGCCCTCGTCCTCTCGTTCGCGTGGCCTTTTGCCTTCCAGTACGGGCGCATTACAGGCTGGTATTGCTGCAGCTTCTTCCTTGTGGCGCTTGCAACATGGCTCTATCTTGAGATTCTGGATGGGCGCGGCTACGGCTGGTGGGTCGCATTCACAGCAGCCGCCATTCTGATGGTATGGACCAACTATTTTGGGGTCGCCACCCTGCTGTTGCTGCTCCTCGACCTTCTATTCTTCCATCGGGACATCGCACGCAAGAACAGAACGGCTCTTTTGCTCTCCATCGCTGCGGTTGTCTTGAGTTTTCTTCCCTTTTTCCGGGTCGTTATCGACGATCTTGGATCACATGCCATGGGCGTGCACTCCGGAGTCGATTGGAAGGCGATGGTCGCCGAAGTTGGCTATCCTCTGTTCTCCATCTTCGGCTCGGTTGCGGTCGCGCCGTGGTATTTGCCTCTCAGCATTCCTGTTTTTGCAGCCACCATCGCTCTGCTCGTATCTATCTGGCGCAGCCCCGGACGCAGATGGCTGGTCTATCTCGGACTATCGGTGGTCCTGCTCGAACTGAGCGGGCAAACCAACGTGAAGCGCGTACTTTTTCTGCTCCCGTGGTTATTTGTTGCTATGATTCAGGCCGCGCTCGGAAAGGCCGCTATTTACCCGAGGCTCGCGTGGGCTGCAATCGTTACCTTGGTCGTTGCAGGCTGGATCGGCATCATCTCAGGCAGGCACTACGCGACGGCCAACCTCTATGAGCCGTGGAAAAACGTCGCGCAGGTAGTGGCTGGTAACGCGCGCGCCGGAGATACCGTCATCAGCGACAGTTTTCCGTTCTTCTTTTACATGAACTATCAGCTTGGCCTTGAGCGGGAGACCCAGGCAGACAGCGGGTCCGACCTGACGGCTGGCGTGTACCAATCTCATGGATACAGGATCCTCGAGCCGGACGGAGAAGAACAATGGCTTGACGGTCTCAAGGGCAAGGTCGTGCTCGTGAGCGGTGCGGCATATCTTGACGAGGTCCAATGGATGGCATCCTTGAACGATCGTTTGCATCAGCGATGCAATGTCCAGGGCGAGTATCGGGCTGTTCCAGACCCTGCGCTTGAGTTCAAGGCGAAATTTGTAAAAGACGCGCCCGCGCTCGCGTTTCGCGTTGACGTAACCTGGTTCGATTGTTCCGGGCAGGGCAGGTAAGATGCGCACACACTCAAACAATCGCACCGGCGCAGCCTTCTAAAATCCGCGGCTGCGGAAGAGGTAGAAAAGCTCGATCAGCAGGATTAAAACGACCACAACTTCTAGGAAGAACCCCCGGGCATGGTTGAATTGTTCCACCATGTCTTGATAGAGGTCTTCTGCAGTTTTCATTTTCTTCGCGACCAGGTCCTTGTAATCAGGAACGCCAACCCTGGCTGCGGCGAGCCGATAAAGACGCGCGGCAAACATATCGCTGAGAAATTTGATTGAGTTATCGGCGCGCTCCGTTAATTCGCCAATTTCGAGCAGAATTGAGTGCAGGCGGGTTGCGGAACGGGACATGCGCCATCGCGAAAGCATCCCCTTTTTCCGTTCCAGCGACTGGTAGACGTTGTCCAGGACGCCCGTGAGCAGTTCATCGTAGTGACGGAATTCCAAAAGTTGCGAGTTGGCGTATTCGAGCAGTTGAATGGCTGTTTCCGCTCCCGCATTGCTGTCGTAAAGGAATGCCGCGTTCCAACCAATAACGGTGAGGTCGTTCTCGTAGTATGAAATACGCGACTGCAAGACTTCAGTACACTCACCTTCCGACAGGCGAAGCTTGTCTCCGCGAACGATCTGGGCAATCTCCCGGCCATGATCGCGGGTGAGGTCGGCAGCAGTCGGCGTTCCATTCTCCTCGCGCACATGGAATATGAAGTAGTCTTCGCTGAGCCATCGGGCATAGGGCTTTACCTGCGCGGCTGCGGCTCGTTCCAGGCGCTGGCGCACAATCGGCTCTACGCGCGTAACAAAATCCACGTCCCACACCCACTGGCTGGCCAGATGAACCAGGCTTTGCCAATCGCCTGAAAAGGTGAGCTGGTATAGGACGCTGACGACGCCGTAGTCGTAGAACTTGATCTCGCCCTCAAGCCGCTCACCGGCCGCCAGGAGAAGAGGTTCAAGGGGTTCGACGACCGGCGGCCGGTGGTAACGCACATAGGTGGGCACCGAGTGTTTGGTCTTGGGTTGTTGCACGATGCGGGCGTTCGCGGCCCGCTGCAGTTGGTCGAGCCGGAGCTCTTCGCACACATCGAATTGGATCAGCACAAGGACCGAGCCACTGACTGGAGATGGGCTCGGCGATGGAGACGCGGCCGCCATGTTTCACCTTGATGCGGCTACTTCTTTGCGCGTTTGTAAAACGGCAGCGGCACCTGCTTTGCCCTTACGGCATTAGCGCGGCACTGCACGATTACATCTTCGCCACTTGCGGCCACGCTCGCAGGCACCAGCGCCATGGCGATGTTCGTCTTGAGAAACGGCGCGGGCGAGCCCGAGGTGACAGTGCCGATTTTTTCCCCGCTCAACGACAGCACGTCGTATCCGTCCCGCCCGATGCCGCGATCGACCATCTCGAGGCCTACGATCTTGCGCTTTGGTCCGCCCGCAGCCTGCACAGCCAGCAAAGCATCGCGCCCGATGAAGTTTCCCTTATCCAGCTTGAGCCAGCGGTCGAGCCCGCCCTCAAACACGTTGATCTCCTCGGAGATTTCGTGGCCGTAGAGGCTCATGCCTGCCTCCAGCCGCAGCGTATTGCGCGCACCAAGCCCGCAAGGCCGAATGCCGAACTCCGCGCCCGCTTCGAGCAGGGCTTCCCACATCTTCACGGTCGTTGGCTCGTCGGCAGGAATGTAGACCTCGAATCCGTCTTCGCCCGAATAGCCGGTGCGCGCGATCAGCACATTGGGAATGCCCGCCACGGTGCCCCACGTGAACCAATAGTTCTTGATTGCAGCCAGGTCAACTTTGGTCAGCTTGCTCAGGGTCTCCAGCGCGCGCGGACCCTGCAACGCCAGTTGCGAGTAATAGCTGGAATAGTCGCTGATGTGGATCGATGGAAAACTGCCGACCTGCATGCGAATCCAGGCGTAGTCTTTATCTTTCGTTCCCGCATTCACTACCAGCATGTAGTCGTTCGGGCTGAGCCGGTGGACGAGGATGTCGTCAACGAAAGTGCCCGCGGGCATCAGGAGTGCGGAATAGTGCGCCTGGCCGTCCTTCAGCTTTGACGCGTCGTTCATGGTGATGTGCTGAATGGCAGCTAGCGCCCCAGGTCCGCGAAACTGGATCTCGCCCATGTGGCTGACGTCGAACAGGCCCACTCCGGTGCGTACAGCCATGTGTTCTGCAATCAGGCCTCCGCCCGGACCTGGATACTCGACCGGCATATCCCATCCGCCGAAGTCCACCATCTTTGCCTTGAGAGCGCGATGCGTAGCGTTGAGGGCAGTCTTCTTAAGAGGCGTTGAAGCGGCTGCTTCTTGTGCGGGCGTGACAGGCGTCGACATGGTGACATTCCTTTCGGGAGTCTTCCTTCTTCACGATAGGTTGGGGAGGCGGCGGGGTCAAACCGGGCTCGCAGATGAAAAGGACCGTCGGGACCGGCGAGAGCAGGACGCCAGCGCGCAATAGAATGAGGTCATGAACCAGTTTCGAGGCGTCTTGATGCTGCTGGCTGCGGGTGTGGCATTTTGGCGCGGTTGGCAGATCCATGTCGGACACAACGCTCTCCTGGCCTACGCACTCTCTGCAGTCGCGCTGGGCCTGGCCGTCTGGCACTTCACGCGCAAGCCAGATAAGCCGCGCGTGTGAGCTGAACTCGATCCGCAATCCGGCTGCCTTCGCGAGGACCGAATGAAGTTGACGCATACGTTGTACAACCGTATTCAGGGCCGCAGCGTCGATCGGCTGGCGGCTTTGAGTGACGGCATCTTCGCCGTGGCCATGACGCTGCTGGTGCTCGATCTNNACCCAGTTGAATCACTTCAGCGATGGTAATCGCGATCTCACCTGGATCCACCTTGGGTTTCTCTTCGCTATTACCCTCCTGCCGCTTTCCACGCGTCTGCTGGCCGACTTTATTACCTACCGGTCGGCCCTGGGCATCTACTGGCTCAATATTTTTGTTGCCGGCGCCATGCTCTATTGGAGTTGGAAATATGCAACAAAGGCCGGCCTGATCAAGGAAGATACTCCGGCCGAGGTGCGGGCCAGCATCTGCAAACGGGTATTCATTGCCCAGTCGCTTTATGCAGCCGGCGCGGCGCTCTGCGTCTTCAACACATGGGTCAGCATTGCGGCTATCGTGCTGGTGCAGTTGAACTACGCCGTCGCTCCGCGCCTTTTTAGGCATAAGGAATAACCCGGATTAGCCACTGCGCACCCCCCAGGATGGGTGCTAGGCTGGCGGGAATGGAATTCAGCTACAAACTGACGGAAGACGATTTTATCCGTGGCGTTCGCCTCGAGCGTAAGGCCTCTTCCCGATCGAGCCTCAAGACCGCGTTGTTCTGGATGTCGATCATGGGCGGCCTTATGATCCTCTTTGCCTCAATTCGGCCCGGAGATCATCAGGCACCTGACAGCACCTCCGCCGCGGTTTTCAGTTCTGCGCAGCCCAGCCCCACCACCCTGGCCGGCAAAACAGCCGCCCTCCTGCAACAGGTTGGGCCGTTTCTGGTGATCGCAGGCCTGTGGATTCTGTTGGTAAAGGGGTTGGTGCCTTTGCGGCTGCGTTACCTCTACCGCAAAGATCCGCGCATGCAGGCATACTTCGTGGTCGAATTGACCGGGGATTCGATTTCAACGTACAACGCCGCGGGAACCTCCTCGAGAAGCGCATGGAATGTCTACGACGGTTGGTGCGAGTGCGAGGGGATCATTGTGCTCATGTTTCACTCCGGCGCATATTCCATCATGTCGCTCGCCGGGCTCTCGCCGCTTCAGCAGGACGACGTACGCGGCATTCTGACGGCGGCGCTGCCCAGAAAATAGATCCGCCGAAACCGTTACTCAAGTAACGCAACTCCATCGGTCAATTCGGGTTCATTTTGATACACCGGGCGAACTGCATGCCCGGAATCGAGAGGTGATCCCCTTGTTGACCACGGCTTTAAACTCTTTGGTGGCAGTTCGGCTTGGCGGTTTCAGATTGATGCATGGCGTGGGACGCGATGGGTTTGGCCCACTGCTGATCGGCCTCTCCATCGTTGGCGCTTTCATTTGGGCGCTGTCGCGTTTAACTGGGCGTCCAGCCTGAATCCAGTCAGGCACGGGGAAGTTCCCGTCTACTTGCGGTGCGCTCTCCAGAAGGAACTCACGCCAAGGTAGAAAAAAACCACAACCACGAGCGCTGTTACCAGGAACTTCGAATGATCGGGACCGTGGGCCCAGTTCGCCCTCATGCGCCAGAGATTCGGGGCAAACACCAGAACAGGCAAAAGGAAGAAAACGCCCGTCACTTCAAGCCACAGGATGCCACCCACGCGCTGAAAAGGCTTCAGGAATCCGCCTACGCCGCGGGCGATTCCGCTGCCGGCCTGAGCGGTAACGCGCCTGGCGGTTTGTTCCGCATTCTGGACCCTGGCCGCCGGACTCGCAGGCTGCTGTTGCTGCCCGGACACCGCGGCTTGCGGCGCACCCGCCAGTTGCTGGCTCGCCATGCGCCCGGCAACACGCAGTCCCGTGCCAAGGACCCGCCCAATGATCTGTGGTCTCATTCCGTTTATGATGGTAGCAGCGACGCGGGGTGAGATGCTTCTCGCCGTCGACCGCAGTTTTGCGGTTGCTCGATTCGGACGCTGGCAGTAAGGTAGATAAAACCCACGCCGCAACCCGCGCTCTTATACTCGCGCCGGCCGCCGCTCATGGAGGTATCTGTGACATCCCGTCTGCGCGAACTCATTCAGCAACTGGGCGAGGCCATCCACGAGTCGGTCATTGAAAGCGAACAAATTGCCGGAGTTGTCCAAGATATCCGCAAGCACGGATTCGACGTGCTGCTCATGCTCGAAGCCACCATCGGCCTGAACGAAGTTGCAGCCAAGGAAGCCGAAGCTGCCGCCGCCGGCAGCGGATCTGTGGACAAGGATGCGCCGGCGGGCGAATTTACCCCCAACGACCTGCACTTCCTGCGCTCCCTGCGGATTTCCGTCGAAGGCGAAGAAGAAGGCGCTGCGGAGAACGACACCGAGTAGCCGCAACAGCACATGGAGTTTCTGTTTCGCAGCAGCTCTGCTGGAAAATCAGCTCTTCAGCGCCACCCGAATGTGCAATTCCTTTAGCTGGTGCTCGCTCACCGAGGTGGGCGCGTCGGCCATCAGATCGATCGCCTTTGCCGTCTTGGGGAACGCAATCACTTCGCGCAGGCTCGGTGCGCCGGCCAGCAACATTACGATGCGATCAAGGCCCAGGGCGATACCGCCGTGCGGCGGGGTGCCGTACTCCAGCGCATCGAGAAAGAAGCCAAAACGCGCATGCGCTTCCTCGTCTGAGATTCCCAACGACTTGAAGATCTGCTGCTGCACGTCCTTGCGATGAATACGAATGGAGCCCGAGCCGAGCTCCATGCCGTTCATGGCCAGGTCATAGCAGTTGGCGCGCACGCTGGCAGGGTCGCTCACCAGGTTGGCCATGTCTGCCTCGTAGGGCGAGGTAAAGGGATGGTGCGCGGGCACCCACTTTGCTGAAGCCAGGTCGTACTCGAACATCGGGAAATCGACGATCCAGATCGGATGGAAAGCTGTGCTGCCATCCATCGGGTCTTGCGCATTGCGCTCGTGCGCGTCCACAACTGTCTGCTCGGTCACGCCAAAGGCCCCGTGCCGCTCGGCGTACTTCTTTGAAAGCTCGGTGCGGAAGTTGCCTGCGGCCGCATAGACGTTGATCTCGCGCTCGCTCAGCCGCCCCTCGAATTTGGTGTCGCTGGCCTTGACGTGATGCGCCGGATCGCCGGCCACAATAATCACGAAATCGCCTTCGGCCGCGCCTGCAAGCTCGCGCACCTTGGCCGCCGCTTCAGGGAAGCCCTTGGCGAGCCGCTTAAAGTCGTCGATGAACTTTGCGCCCTTCTTCTGGTCAAAGAGCGGCCAGTTGTCTTCGCGCTCTTTGCGGCTAAGTTCGCCGACCTTGGGAATGCGCAGCGCTACAACGGGAAGCGCAGGATCAATCTGCAGCGTGGCAAGATTCTCATCCGTAAACGCAGGCCGTACGTCCGTCAGTCCGGGGAGGCGCAGGTCCGGCTTGTCGGTGCCGAACTGCCGCATCGAGTCGTCGTAGGTAATCCGCGGAAAGGGCGTGGGCAGCGTGACGCCCGCGGCTTTGAAGCCCGCCGCCAGAAACTGTTCCACCACGGCAAACACGTCCTCGCGCCGGGGGAAGCTCATCTCCAGGTCAACCTGGGTGAACTCAAGCTGGCGGTCGGCGCGCAAATCTTCATCGCGGAAGCAGCGGGCAATTTGAAAATAGCGATCGCAGCCGGAGATCATGAGAATCTGCTTGAAGATCTGCGGGGATTGCGGCAAAGCATAAAATTCGCCCGGATGCACGCGGCTGGGCACCAGGAAGTCGCGCGCGCCCTCCGGTGTTGACTTGGTCAGAATCGGCGTCTCGATCTCAAGAAAGCCCTGGTTGCTCAGGCTCTCTCGGATGGCGAGTGTAATGTCGTGGCGCAGGCGGAAGTTGCGCTGCATCTCAGGGCGGCGCAGGTCCACGTAGCGGTATTTGAGCCGGACTTCCTCGTTCTGAATGGCCTCTTCAGCAGGTGAAAACGGCGCCAGGCGCGCGTCGTTCAACACCAGCAGCTGGGTCGCCTCAATCTCAATCTCTCCTGTCGCCATCTTGGGATTTGTGGCGTCCGCGCCGCGCAGCCGCACCTTGCCCACGGCGGCAACCACGTACTCCGGGCGCACCTGCTCGCCCTTCAGGTGCCCGTCCGGCGTCAATTCCTTGTCCAGAACAATCTGCGCGATTCCGGAGCGGTCCCGCAGATCGAGAAAGATCAGGTTGCCGTGGTCGCGGCGCCGGTTTACCCAGCCCATCAATACGACTTGTTGTCCGGCGTTAGCGGCGCGCAAGTCGCCGCAATGATGCGTCCGTTCGAGACTGCCTAAAAAATCGAGCACTACCTGTGTCCTTTACTCGCCCGCTGGTTTTGAGAGGAAGACAGCCAGTTCCGTGCGGGGAACCTTGGTCTGTATGCCGGTGGCGAAGGTCTTCACTGTCAGGATACCGGATTGAAGCTCATCCTCGCCTAGAATCACAATGCTGCGCGCTGTCTTGTCCGCGGCCTCGAATGACTTTTTAAGCCGGAAGCCGCCGTCGCCCAGCTCGATCCAGAGGCCCTGGTGCCGCAGTTCGCGCGCCAGAACCAGGGCTGCGGGATTCAGTCCTTCGCCCAGCGGCGCGATAAAAGCGTCTGCCTTCAGTGCCGGGGCAGCTTCAAGGGCTTGCAG
>PLST01000604.1:0-2148 GCA_003164255.1 Acidobacteriaceae bacterium
ATGCCGGGATGATGCAGCGTGTATGCAACCGCTACAACGCCGGGCGTTACCCCATGTCCGCCGCCGATCTCGCGCAGCAATTCCACCAGCCGCATATTCTTGCTCAACCGCGGCTCAATAAACTCGATTGACTTCCTCCGCCAGTCGTCCGCGGGCATAGCCGCAATCCGCTCGGCCGTCATCTTGCCGGTCAGCAATCCTGACACCATCGGCGAATAGTTGATNNACGCCGATGTTGTTCTGCTCCGCGAATGGAAGAATCTCCGCTTCAATGGCGCGTCGCAGCATGGAGTAGGGCGGCTGCAGGCTGGTGATCGCGCCGATCTTCTGGATGCGCTTCATCTGCTCCACGTTGAAATTCGATACGCCGATCCAGCGCAGCTTCCCCTGCTCCTTCGCGCGCACCAGCGCCTCCCAACCCTCTTCGATCTCTCCCTCCGGGTCGGGCCAGTGGATCTGGTAAAGGTCAATCTGCTCCACGGCCAACCGCCGCAGCGCAGCTTCCACCTCTTCGGCCACCGAGGCCGCCTTCAACGAACGGTAGATGGTGCGGTTCGCGTCCCAGCGCATACTGCATTTGGTAAACACATACGGCTTCTTGGACGCAGATTTGAGGGCGCGCCCCACCACCTCTTCCGAGTGGCCCAGCCCATACACCGCCGCCGTGTCAATCCAGTTGATGCCCAGGTCGAGCGCGCGATGAATCGCTGCAATCGATTCTTCGTCGTCCTGGGGACCCCAGGCATACGCCCAGTCGCCGCCGCCGATGGCCCACGCGCCAAAGCCGATGGGCGTCAGTTGAAGGTCAGAGTTGCCAAGTGTGCGCAAGGAGGGTGAACCAGTCAGTGTCATAGCTAAACCATAGATGATTGCGCCGCCCGACAAGTTGCCGAATTTTCATCATGCAGAACTGGCCGTACCTGGCTGCCTTCCCCTCACCCGCGTCCGATGTACGGCATCTTCGTCGCCATCACCGTCATGAACTGCACATTCGCATCCAGCGGCAGACCGGCCATGAACAGCACCGCATCCGCCACGGCCTCCACGTCCATCCTTGGCTCAACCATCGTTTCGCCGTTCGCCTGCTTCGTGCCCACGGCCATCCGCGCGCTCATCTCCGTCGCCGCATTGCCAATGTCGATCTGGCTGCACGCAATGTCGTACGCCCGACCATCCAGCGAGAGGCACTTCGTCAGTCCCAGGATTCCATGCTTGGTCGATGTGTAAGGAGCCGACTGCGGACGCGGCACATACGCTGAAATCGATCCGTTGTTGATGATCCGCCCGCCGCGCGGCTCTTGTGCCTTCATCATCCTGAAGGCCTGCTGTGCGCAAAGAAAAGCCCCCGTCAAATTCGCCCCGACCACTGTCGACCACTGCTCGTAGGTCAGGTCTTCAAACGCAATCCCCGGCGCATTCGCCCCTGCATTGTTAAAAAGCAGATCAAGTCGGCCATACTCGGCGCGGATCGCGTCAAACAGCGCCTGCACTTGTTCGGGCTTGCTCACGTCCGTTTGAATGGGCTTCATCGCCGGCTGCAAAGCATCGCACTTCGCAGCGGTCTCTTCAAGCGCAGCCATCCGCCGCCCCGCCAGCACCACTGCGTAGCCGACCCCATGCAGTGCCAGCGCCACCGCCCGCCCAATCCCGCTCCCCGCTCCAGTCACCACCGCGATCTTGCCGTTGCCCATCCGCCAACCCTCCCGGCACCCACATCGTCCCAACCTTCGACCAAAGCCCCTTTATACCCTACCCGCTCCGCCAATCAACCAGAGAGCAGACCAGGCCTGCGAGGGCTCACCGCGTGATAAGCGAATAAGTGATTTGAAGCCGGCCGCCATGGATTTTCGCAAGGGCATCGCGCGCGCGCCACGTGCTTGGAGGAACTTAGGCTCGGCCAGAGGTTTCCGGCTGTACCGACAGGCGCAGCCCGAGCGGCTTGAGCACGGCCACCAGCGTTTTCATCGTCGGATTTCCCTTCGGAGAAAGCGAGCGATAAAGCGCCTCCCGGCTTATCCCCGCCTGCGCTGCAACGGCCCCGAGGCCTCCGTAAGCTTCGGCGACCGCGCGCAATGCAAGAAGTCCGGCCGCGCGCTCTTCAGGGTCGTCGAGGGAACCCAAAGCAATCTTGAGATATTCAACTGCGAA
>PLST01000604.1:2267-3284 GCA_003164255.1 Acidobacteriaceae bacterium
CGCATCGCTATGTTGGCCTTGGCTGCTGTATCCCGGATGGTCTTCAGCCATTGGGTGAACGGCTCAGTTCCGTCTTCGCGAACATAACGGACGATCTCGATCACTTCCAAAGTGTAACATAAAAGCTACAACCAAGGGAATGAATCCGCTTTGGCTGGTTTGGCCTGGAAACATGAAGTTGGGTTCTTTGCGCACCCGCTCCGGCGAGCCTAGTTCAAGAACATCGTCCGATACAGCGTGTCCCGCTGCACAGGCTTGAATCCGGCATCGCGAATAATGCGCCGCAGCTCTTCTTCCGTCGTGCAGTTGCTGGTGCCCGCGGCCTTCACCACGTTCTCTTCCAGCATCACCGAGCCNNACATCGTTGCCGCCGAAATGCAGGCCCAGCTCCAGCACCTTCAATCCCTGCGTCACCCAGCTCGCCTGCACGTTTTCAATGTTGTCCAGGTACAGTCGCGAGATGGCCAGCGTCTTCAAGTACTCCACGCTTGTCGCCTCGTCCCAGCCGCGGCCGCCCAGCGCCGTGTGCTTGGGCTGAAAGCTCCACGGGATAAACGCCGTGAATCCGCCTGTCTCTTCCTGCAACCGCCGCACCACTTCAAAGTGATTCACGCGCTGGTCGAATGTCTCGCCCACGCCAAACATCATCGTCGCCGTGGTGCGCATGCCCAGCTGGTGCGCTGTGCGATGCACGCTCACCCAGTCTTCGGTGTTGCATTTCAACCGTGCGATCCGGTGCCGCACTTCGTCGTCCAGAATCTCCGCGCCACCGCCCGGTATCGAATCCAGGCCCGCGTCGCGTAACCGCGCAATCGTCGTGCGCAAATCCAATCCCGAGTACTCCGCAATCGCCAGCACTTCCGACGCTGAAAGGCAGTGCAGCCAGATCGACGGAAACTTCTGCTTGATCCCCGTGAACAACCGCTCAAACCAGTCGATCTTCAGATCGGGATGAATCCCCCCC
Organism: Acidobacteriaceae bacterium; assembly: GCA_003164255.1. Taxonomy (GTDB): domain Bacteria; phylum Acidobacteriota; class Terriglobia; order Terriglobales; family Acidobacteriaceae; genus Telmatobacter. The sequence goes on from PLST01000604.1 coordinate 3,232, forward strand.
TGCATCAGCACGCCCGTTCCGCCCATCTCCAGCGTCTCGGCAATCTTGTCGTA
>PLST01000428.1 GCA_003164255.1 Acidobacteriaceae bacterium
TACTACAACCGCGTCATCGACGAACTGCTCGCCAACCAAATCACCCCCTACATCACTCTCTTCCACTGGGACCTGCCCCAGGCCTTGCAGGACAAGGTTCGTGGCTGGCAGTCGCGCGACACCTCAAAAGCCTTCGCCGATTACGCCGCCTACGTCACCAGGCACCTCGGCGACCGCGTCCACCACTGGATGACCACCAACGAGATCGTCTGCTTTACCGACCTCGGCTACAAGGAGGGCAGTTTTGCCCCCGGCCTCAAACTGCCTCCGGCAGAAGTCAACCAAGTTCGCCACCACGGACTCCTGGCCCACGGTCTGGGTGTGCAGGCCATCCGTGCCAATGCGCCGAGTGGCGCCCAGGTCGGCCTCGCGGAAAACACCAACGTCTATGTACCCGTCATTGAAAGCCCGGAGCACATTGATGCGGCCCGTAAAGCCACCCGAGACGGCGCTGCGCCCTTCCTGGCCCCCATCATGGAGGGCAATTACTCCGCAGGCTATTTGGAGCGCGAGGGAGCCAATGCACCCAAAGTCGAGTCCGGCGACATGGAAGCCATCGGCAGCAAACTGGATTTCGTAGGCCTCAACGTCTACACCGCCGACTACGTCGAAGCCAACGCCTCCCCAAAGGGCTACGCCATCGTCCCCCGCCCAACCTCCTACCCGCACATGGNNCGCAGCCTGGATCAACGTCGTCCCCGAGTGCGCCTACTGGAGCATCCGCAACGTAACTGACCTCTGGCATCCAAAGGCGATCTTCATCACCGAGAACGGCTGCGCTTCTGCCGACGTCCCGAACGCCGCCGGCGAAATCGAAGATATTGATAGGGTTATGTACCTCAGGAATCACATCGCTAACGTCCATCGCGGCGTGGTGGAAGGCTACCCCATCAAGGGCTATTTCCTCTGGAGCCTGCTCGATAATTTCGAATGGTGTGATGGGTACAGTAAGCGCTTCGGCATTCATTATGTCGACTTCAAAACGGAGAAACGCACGCCCAAACTCAGCGCAAAGTGGTATCGCGAAGTCATCGCCCGCAACGTCGCCGGATAGGCTGCGGATCTCAATCGGGCCTTCGCCCGGCAGTTACCTTCCCGCCAGTTCCTGCTGGGCGCGGTCCAGGTCTTCCGGCACTCCAATGTCGAGAAAGAATCCGTCCACCTCGAACGCGGCCACCCCGAGCCCACCAATCTCCCGAGCCAGAAAATCCTTCTCGAACGAGAACTTTTCACCCAGTGCGGCTGGCCATTCCATCTCCCGCGGCAGTACGTATGCACCCGCGCTGATCCATCCCGGCCCCGACCGCCCCTTCTCTTCGAAGCCAACCACGCGCCCACCACGCACCACGACTCCGCCATAGCGGGCAATGTCGGGCTGGTGCGTCACTGCAACGGTGAACGTCGCGCGCTCATCGGCGTGGAATCGCAGCATCGCCCGATAATCCGCATCGAGAAACGTGTCGCCGTTCAACGCGAGCACAAATTCTGTGTTGGCCGCCTCAAGCGCCCTGCGAATAGCCCCACCAGTCCCAAGAGGAGTTTCCTCAACCACGTATTCAAGCTGCATCCCCTCAAATTCCGGGCCGAAATGCTCCTCAATCACCTCATGCAGATACCCAACCGACAGCAGTGCCCGCGCACAGCCTGCCCTCTTCGCTTGTTCGAGGAGAATTTCAAGAAAAGGCCGTCCGCCCACAGGCGCCATGGCCTTTGGAATGCCGCTCAACCTGGTCGCAAGCCGGGTCCCCAATCCCCCGGCCAAAACAATCGCTTCCATCAGCAACTAATCCTTGCCCGCGACTGGGGCGCTGTGTGCACTGGAACACTCATTTCCAAAATACAAGCGCTCAACCATCTCGCAGAAAATGTGTTCCAGTGCCAGGTGTGCCTGCTGAATATGCATGGTCACATCGGAAGGGATGCGCACGTAGTAGTCGCAGAGTGGTCTCATTTTGCCGGTTGTTGCGCCACTTAAACCGATCGTCGTAATGCCCATCTGCTTCGCCCGCTCAAGCGCTCGCAATATATTGGGTGAAGTGCCAGAAGTCGAGATCGCCATGAAAACATCACCGGCGTGGCCGAGCGCCTCAATCTGCCGTGAAAACACACGCTCAAAGCCGTAATCGTTGGCAATCGCGGTCAGGATCGAGGAATCGGTCGTCAATGCCACTGCGCGCATCGCCGGCCGGTCCTCGCACAGCCGGCCAACAAACTCTGCCACCAGGTGCTGCGCATCGGCGGCGCTGCCGCCATTGCCTGCGGCCATCAACTTGTGCCCCGACTTCAGCGCGGACGCGGTTTTGACCGCCGCCTGCTCCAGCTCATCGTGCAAGGCGGCGTCCATTGCCACCACTCGCAGAAGAGCCATCCCTTCCGCCAATTTCCTCCGGATTAGGTCGCTCATGGAACCCTCCATGCCTGCACACCACCGGCTGTGAAATGACAGCCGTAGGACATGCCTCCTTCGTGCGTTGCATGCAGTGCCGCTGCCACCTTGTCCTTGTGAATCGGGTCCGTCAGGAAAATCATGAATCCCCCACCGCCCGCGCCGGAGATCCGCGCGCCATGCGCGCCTGCATCCATCGCGCAAGCGTACAGCCGTTCGATCTGCTCATTCGTAATCTGGCTCGCCATGCGCTTCTTTGATTCCCAGCTGTCGCGGAGCACTTGGTAGAGAGATTCAAAGTCGCCGCGCAGCAGGCACTCCTTCATGCGGAATGCTTCTTCCTTCACCGCGTGCATCGCATCCAGCGCCTTGGCATTCCTGTCCCGCACGTTTCGTGACTGCTCCTCGATAATAGTCGCCGAGGTTCGCGATCTCCCCGTGAAGTACAACAACAGCGAAGCCTCGAGCTCCGACACCACCCAGTCCTTCACGCGCAGCGGATTCACCAGCACCCGCCCGTTCTGTCCGAACTCCATAAAGTTGAATCCGCCAAAGGCGGCTGCGTACTGGTCCTGCTTGCCGCCCTGCAAACCGGCCTCAACGCGCTCAATCAAGAATGCCGTGTTCGCCAGCTCGTAGTCGCCCAGTGGCACATTCAGCCACTCCACGTAGGCGGCCAGCATCGCCACCACCAGAGTCGACGATGAACCAAGTCCGGAGCCCGCCGGTACATCCACGCGCGTGCTCATGCGCAGACTCAGCGGCCTGCCCCCGTTAAAGTGGCGCACCACGTGGTTGTATACGGCCTTGAACAGGTCCAGCCGGCGGTCATTCTCCAGCACCGCTTGCGCGGGGTAACTGGCGCTCTCGTGCAGATCGGCCGACTCAAATTCGACGGTGTTCGTCTCAAGCGGCTGCAGCGCCGCATACGCATAGTAGTCGATCGTCGCGTTCAAAATCGCGCCGCCAAACTCATCGCAATACGGAGAAACGTCCGTGCCGCCTCCGGCCAGTCCAAGACGCAACGGCGCTCTCGATCGGATCAACATAAGGAAGGCTGTAATTCCGAGCCAATACTAGAGCATAGTCGATCTGGACGCTCTCCCGACAAGGCTGCAGTCCCATCCCTTGTCGATATTGACCTGGCTTGAAGAGTGCGGCCCTCCGTCCACGAAGATCTTCTATTCAAGGGTTGAGAAGCCCTCACTTGTCCAGTTGTTTCACAAAAAAATCTGCCATCAGGTGATTCGCTTCAATCGCTTCAGGCAGCTTTGGGTCGTACCAGAAAGCATGCGTTAGCGCGTCAAACACAATCAGCCGCGCATCCACGCCCGCATGCAGAAAAGCCCGGTGCAGGTTTGAGGTTCCGCTCAGCAGCAGGTCGCGTCCGCTGGTCACAAACAAGGTAGGCGGCAGCCCGCGCAAATCTGCGTAGACAGGCGAAAGCACTGGGTCGTGCAGATCAGTTGTTGTTGCGTAAGCATCCGGCGATGGAGCGGCAGAAGGCGGATCCAGGTGCCCCGAAAGTCCGCGTAGCGCAAACAGCGCAGTTGAATCTCCGCGCCGTGCAAAGTCGCCATGGCCGCTGAAGATCCCCAGCGCCGCGGGCATCGGCAATCCCAACTGCTTCAGCTTTACCGCCACTTCCCCTGTCAGAATCGCCCCGGCTGACGTTCCATAAATCACGATGTGGTCGGGCTTGTACGTCTTCAGCAGATCCTTATACACGGCCACGGAATCGTCCACAGCTGCTGGAAACGGATTCTCCGGCGCAAGACGGTAAAGCACCGCCACCACCTTGATTCCCGAGTAACTCGCAATCGGAATCGACTCGGTAAATGAGCCGGAGTCTGAGTTGAATCCGCCCCCGTGCAGGTTCATCAACACCTTGTCGCGATTCGCCTCGGGGATTCCCTCCGGCGTGACAATGCGCACTGGAACCCCAGCGATCTTGTCGTCGACAATTGTGTTCGGGCAGATTTTGGTCCAGGCCACCCGCGCTCCAGCCGTATAGGCATCCGTGTGGGTGCGCCGGTCAGCCAGCGACTCCGGTGGGCCCTGGTCTGGCGTGGCGCGAGCAAGCACCGCTTTCGCCTCCGGACTGATTGTCTCTGGCAGCGGCACCACGCGCGTCACATGGGCTGTGCCCTGCGCGTCAATATAGCTTGTGTCGTTATTGGGCGCTTGCGCCGCAGTTGTCGGCTGCGGAGTGGGTTGTTGGGCTGCCAGCGCAGCCGGCATCAACAACAGGAAAAGCACGGATCGAAGGGATAGGGAATTCATTTGTGCAGCTCCAGTTCAGGCGACTTGATTGGTTCGCATTTGACACCACAACCTCTCGGCTTCAACTCGTCAACCATAATCACAAATCCCTGCGTCGTCTACTGCGTCCGCAGGCCTTTCAATTCATTTCGACCTAACACAACAAAAGGGGAGCGGCCACGCCGCTCCCCTTTGCCTGCTGCATCCTTCCTTCAATTCGTATTAGTGCGGTAAAACCAAGAGGCCCGATGCCAGCAGTTTCTCCGTCAGCCGGTCAAGCGCTTCGGGAAGTTTGTACGAGATCGTTCGCACACTCATGCCAATCAACGTTGCTGCTTCAGCCTGGGTGTACTCCTGCAGAACGATCCGGCCCAGCAACTGCCGGTGGAGCGAACTGAGGGTATGCAGGCACTTTTCCATGTCGAGGACAAAAATCACGGCATCCTCGAAGGTGCGTACAGGCCTGCTTGAGGCCCATCCCCGCCCTACCGGGTCGCACAGAATCGAGGGCGCCCGGCCCACCTGCATTGATGCGTACAGGTAGCGTCGCAACATGTTCTCTGTGTGTTTCCGGTAGAAGGCCACGCTCGTGACCGGAGCTGCATCAGGTACTTTGGCGGTTTTCTTCTCAGGCTGTGCCGTCCGTTGTTCTACCTTGGAGCGCGCTTCGTCCCGCCATGCCACCTGCGGATTGCTTGCTCCCCAAATCGTCGGTAACAAAAGGGCTGCGCTCATTGCGCACCTCCCATTGCTTCAGACGGCTTCCAAACGTGGATATGAGGTTTCCGTGTTGGCCTGCCCGGGCGCTTCCGGCTCTCCGGTGATGGAAAGTCCTTTAGTTTTAATTCACATTGCCGGCAATAAACACTTTCCTGAGTCTGGGCACGGTACCAAAGACAACCGCACCCTTCGCAAATTTTCAATTGCACGCGCACATCCATGACTGTTTCTCCGTAGTTGCGTCGTTTCCCGCAAGATTTTTTTGATTTCTGTTGTTCCGCGGGGTGTCGAGAACCAGTCAAGGCAACTCAGGTTTCTTCCGTCCTGCTGGGGGATTACGGTCTTGGCTCTCATGTTGTTTGTCATGCTCATCGCGCGCAGATCCTGGAATTCCCTCGCATGGCCTGCCCCCAACAGAATCCTTGCGGATCACGCCGGGGGGCGGAGAGGGATCGACCGCGTGGACCTAAGTCCAACGGAGGATGTTCGTTGGCCGCCTGAAGAGGACAAAATTATGTCTAGCTCAAGCTGAGCCAAAGAACCATTTGCCAAACTTTCCCACATACCAGTCGAGATTAAGTAAATCCAATTTAGGAATATGTATCTCTTGAGTCAACGCCGCACCAAAGTTCCTGCCTTATATGCTTTCTAATCAAGACAGATTCCATCAAAATAGGGGCTAATTCATCCCCCTAATTTTTCTTATGGAAAGTGCCTGCCTTTAGTAACTATTGCTGGTGGCAAATTTTCCACACATGAATTTCTCCCAGATGCACGATCGTCTTCGCCTGGAGCTGCTTCGCAGAATCCAACGGGGGACGTTGAGTGTTTCTTTGCTCGCCCGCCAGACCGGCTTCGGACAGGCCCACCTCTCCAACTTCCTTCATAGCCGCCGGCAGCTTTCCCTCGATGCAATGGACCGCATTCTCGCCGCCCAGCGCCTCACAGCCGACGACCTGCTTCCAGTCCTCCGCCAGGCCGACGACCTCTCTCTTGACGCCGCAGGGAACTCGGTTCCAATCGTCCCCCATGCCTCCGCGCTCTTTGAGCCCTACATTCGCCCTTCCACTGTCCAGTCCATGCTTCATCTCCAGGCCGGAGTTCTGCAGTCTCTCCAGACCCACGTCTCCAACTCCCGCCGGGCCTGGCAGCGCTTCGTCGCCGTCCGCATTCCTGCAACTGACGCGCAGGCCATGGATCCTCTTTTGCTCCCTGAAGCCATCGTGCTCATCGATCGCCATTACAACTCCATCGCCTCCTATAGGCCCAACCGGCCAAACCTCTACGCCGTGCGCACGGGCGCGCATCTTTGCGTCCGCTATGCGGACTTCCTCTTGAACCGGCTGGTCCTTCGCCCCCACAACCGGGCCTTCGCCGTAGAACTCGTCGAAATCGATCCGGGCGAGTCCCCCGGCGACCTGCTCGCAGGCCGCATCGCCCTGATCATCAACGAACTTTGAGTTGTTGGATCTTCGGCAAAATAAAGACGCCGGTCCGAAGACCAGCGCTTCGTTCTGAACGCTTTCTGTCTCAGCTCAAACGCCGTGCCCAGTATCTCTGTTCTCGAACCGAGTAAATTTTCCAAGCCAGTTCAGACGAACAGTATCCGTTGGGCCGTTGCGCTGCTTGGCTACGATGATCTCTGCTTCTGCCTTCTCAGCATCCGTAAGCTCTTCGGTCCGGTTGTAGTACGACTCGCGATGGATAAAGGCCACCACGTCTGCATCCTGCTCAATCGATCCTGACTCTCGCAGGTCGCTTAGCAGTGGCCTTTTGTCTTCGCCGCGACGCTCGCTGGCGCGCGAAAGTTGCGACAGCGCCAGAACGGGCACATGCAGCTCTTTGGCCAGCGCCTTCAGTCCTCGCGAGATGGCCGACACTTCTTGCGTCCGGTTTTCGTAGCCCTTTTTCCCGCCTGCAAGCGATGCCGACATCAGTTGCAGGTAGTCCACCACCACCAGGTCCAGTCCGCCGGCATTCTGTTTCAGTCGCCGCGCCTTCGCGCGCATTTCGGCCAGCGAAATGCCCGCCGAGTCGTCAATAAAGATGTGCGACTCCACCAGCTCGCCGAGAGCCTTCTGCAGTTTGCCGTGTTCTTCCTGGCCCAGAAAGCCCTTCTGCAGGAGCTGCTGGTCAACCCATGCCTGCGACGCGAGCATGCGGCGCAAAAGCGACTCCTTGCTCATTTCCAAGCTGAAAACCGCCACAATCGAGTTGTGATTGATGGCCGCATTTTGGGCAATGTTGATCGCCAGCGCCGTTTTGCCCATCGATGGCCGCGCGGCGATGATGATGAGCTCGTCCTTCTGCAGACCGCTCGTCAGCCGGTCCAGGTCTGTGAAATCAGTTGCCAGCCCCGTCACCTCGCGGCTCTGCTTGTATAGGTTGTCGATGCTGCCAAACGAGTTGGCAACGATTTTGTCGATCCCCTCCAGCCCGTGGGTCAGCCCCTTCTCGCTCACCTCCAGCAGTTGCGACTCGGTCACGTCCAGAACACCAATCGCGTCTTCGCTCTGGTCCGCCGCCCTCGCAATTGCCGACGAGCAGATCATCATCAGCTTCCGCAGCAGGCTCTTGTCCTTGACGATCCGGATGTACTCTTCAATTACCGGACGTCGCGGCAAACCCTCCGTCAGCGACGCCAGGTAGGCGACCCCCCCTACCGCCTCAACTTCCTTGTAACGTGCCAGCTCGTGTGCCAGCGTCACAATGTCCACGGCTCGCTGCGAGTCCATTAACTCGCTCATGCGCATGAAGATACGTCGATGCGAGTCCAGCGAAAAATCGTCTGCGTCTATCTTTTCCGCGGCCTCGGAGTGCGCGGTGTTATCCAGCAGAATTGCGCCCAGGATCGTCTTTTCAGCGTCGATGTTTGCGGGCAATCCGGTATCAAGTGTCAGGTTGGGGATCGCGGCCATATCAACGAGTGTAGGCCACCCGCGGTTCCTGAAAAGGCTGTGAGAATCCCGCTCGTAAATGGAAATCTAGGAAAACCCTGCCGACCTGAAACCACCACCATCAACTGCCCTGGTGAGCCTCCGCCATCGCAGCGTTGAGCCCATTAAAGATCGCCTCAAAATGCCCGCTCGCTTCCGCAAATCGCAGCCGCTTCACATTCTCCACGCAAATCTCGGCCGGCGTCGGCTGGCTCTTCCAGATATGCATCACCTCGGCGATAAACTTGTCCAGAGGCATCGCCCGCGGATCAGACCTTCCGCTCATCAGGTCCGTAGCCACGTACGGAGGCACCAGTTCAATTACTTCGGTGGCTGTGTTTCTCAACTGGTAGCGCAGTGACAGGCTGTAGGAGTGAATCGCCGCCTTGGTGGCGCAGTAGGTGGGAGTCAGCGTCAGCGGCAAGAATGCCAGTCCCGACGATACGTTGACGATCGCCGATTTTGGCTGCTTCATCAGGTGCGGCAGCAGAGCGGCCGTCAACCGGATCGGCCCTAACAGATTTGTTGCCACAATCGCCTCAGCATCTGTCAGGTCCGGTTGCTGCGCTGCCAGATTCTCCGCGCGCATAATGCCAGCGTTGTTTATCAGTACATTCAACGCAGGGAACTCGGCCGCCGCCCACGCCGGCAGCGCGCGAATCGCTTCCGGATCCTCGATGTCGAGCCTGATCGACTTCATTCCGGGGTTGGCCTCCGTTGTTTCGTCCAGCGCCGCCTGGCGACGGCCCGCGATGATCACCTGGTTCCCGAGCGCATGCAGAGCTTCTGCCATTCCCTGGCCAATGCCCGATCCTCCGCCGGTAATCAGAACCGTATTTCCCTGCATGTTCATCGCGTCAAACCCTCCTGCGAACATTTTAGGAGCTTAGGCGCACAGCCGTTCTTGGCTACGGGACCCAATACGGATTCCACAACCCAAATCGCCCTTATTTAGCAGATGAATCTTTAGTTGTACGCTTTTTTTTGCCTTAGCCTGCGATGATAGGAGGGTTGGCGGTTAACAGGCCGTTCACATTCACCAAAATCCCCCGGGGTGAATTAAAGAATGCAGCGCGTCGCATTGATCTACAATCCGGCCTCAGGTCAACTCTCCTCACGGCGTGAAGCGGCAGTGCAGGAAGCCGTCACCGTCCTCCACGACGCAGGTGTTCAGGCTCAGGCCTATGTCACCACGGGAGCTGGCAGTGCAACCCTTCACGCGCGGCAGGCGGTCCGCGACGGCTGCGACACCATTCTTGCCTGCGGTGGCGACGGAACCGTTCACGAAGTTCTGCAGAGCATCGTCGGCACTGGTGTCGCTCTCGGCGTGATCCCACTCGGCACCGCCAATGCATTGGCCGCCGACTTGGGCCTGATCACCTCTCCAGCCAAGGCTGCGCGCATCCTGCTCCTGGCAGAGCCCACGCGTGTCTCCGTCGGCCGCATCCACTTCCGTGATGGCGACGGAAACCCCAGCTCACGATACTTCACCGTCGCTGCCGGCGTAGGCGCCGACGCGCTCTTGATGTCTCGCCTTGAACCCCGCCTCAAGCGCCGCCTCGGCTAT
>PLST01000040.1 GCA_003164255.1 Acidobacteriaceae bacterium
CAGTTTGGTCCGGACGGTTCAGTGAGGGAACCGCTCCCTCATCTGCGGGCGATGACCAACTGTTATTCTCGGATTTGCGCAGGTTCAACATCCCAGACAGGCAGCTTGACAAGCTCGACGATTTGGCGCACGCTTTCCATAGTCTACCTATGGAAAGAACTGAGATACCACCGGGAACGCTGTACATGCTCATTTTGAGGAGCCTGGACCGGAATGGGCCTATGCACGGCTACGGCATCGCACAGCACATTCAGCAAGTATCCGAGTCGGTGCTCCAGGTTGAAGAAGGCTCGCTCTATCCGGCACTGCAGCGGATGCTTATCAAGGGATGGGTCAAAGCGGAGTGGGGCCTGTCGGAGAACAACCGGCGAGCGCGTTACTACAAGCTCACGCTGGCGGGAAAGAAACAGGTGACTGCGGAGGTGGCTGAATTTACGCGCGTCATGGAGGCCATCACGCGCGTAATCCAGCCTGCCTGAAAGCGGTTGCAGAGTAAGAGAGACGAAAATGGAGCGTTTGCGTGAACTCCGGCGGCGACTTTGGTTTCTGTTTCGGGGAAGCCAATTCAGCGACGAAATGGAAGAGGAGATGCGCTTCCATCTGGAACGTAAAACGGAACAGAACCGCATTAGCGGAATGAGCGCGGATGAGGCGCGGTACGCGGCCCGCCGTCGATTTGGTAATGCTGCATTGCTCAAGGAGAAGAGCCGTGAGGCATGGGGATGGAACGCTCTCGATCACCTTGCGCAGGACGTGAAGCTCGCGGTTCGGGCATTGAGCAGGAACCCGGCATTCACCCTCATCGTGGTTCTGACGCTGGCCTTCGGCATCGGAGTGAACACTGCCATTTTCAGCGCAGTGAACGCCCTGCTGCTGAACCCCTATCCGTTCCCGCAGGCGGACCGCATTGTATCCGTTGAAGCCCGACACATCAGCGGCAAGAACAGCAACACCGGTTATCAGGATTTCCTCGACTGGCAGCGGCAAAACGCCGTGTTTGACACCATGGCCATCACTCCCTGGACCGGCGAATACACGCTCACGGGCCATGGAGAGCCGCAGCGCATTGCCGGGGGCGGTACGACANNCTGACGAACTCGACTTGGAGACAGTTGTTTGGTGCAGACCCTGGTATATTGGGCCGCGCACTGACGCTTGATGGGCAGCAAGTAACAATCGTCGGGGTTCTTCCGCCCGGTTTCGTATTCCCTGGTATCGAGACCTGCGAGTTCTTGACCCCTTTGCATGGAAGCTCTTCTTTGGGCCGCACGCAGCACCAGTACGGAGTGGTGGCGCGGCTCAAGCCGGCCATCTCAGTGGAGCAGGCGCAGAGCGATATGAATACGATTGCGAGGCGGCTGGAGCAACAGTATCCATCCACAAACACGGGTTGGGGGGTAAAAGTGCAGCCGCTTCGCGATGCGCTTGCCGAAGATTTGCGCACGCCGGCAATGGTGATGTCCGCGGTCGTCGGCTTCGTGCTGCTGCTGGCCTGCATCAACGTCTCCGGCCTCCTGCTTGCGCGCTCATTCGGACGCGCTAAGGAAATCGCCATTCGCGCCTCGCTCGGGGCGGGCCGCGGCCGGATCGTCCGCGAGATGCTTACGGAGACTGTGCTTCTGAGCGTCTCCGGCGGTGCAGTGGGAATTCTGCTCGCGCTGTGGCTGATGGATATACTGCGCAAGGCCGCTCCGCAGGAGTTTGCACTCGACTCCACTCTGCATCTCAATCCCGCCGTGCTCATCTTCACTCTGCTGGTCTCTCTATTGACCGGAATCGTCTCCGGACTTGTCCCGGCATGGGCTTCGTCCGGCGCCGAGCCGAATTCGATTCTGAAGAACGATGGAAACGTGTGGAGCAGGGCGCGCTCGCGCAATCGTCTCATGTCCTGTCTTGTTGCCGGTGAGGTAGCGCTTTCCGTGATCCTGCTGGCGGGCGCCGGCCTGCTGGTCAAGAGCTTCATAGCGGCGCTCCACATCGAAACCGGCCTTCGCGTGGATCATGTTCTGACGTTTGAACTCGATCTGCCCCGCGCCAAATACTCCTCCGGGGCTCAGACCGCCGCGTTTTATCGCGACCTTCTGGATCGCTTCAAAAACTCTGCCGGAATTGAGTCAGCGGCCGCCGTCAGCACCCTGCCAATGACCGGGGGAATGAGCGCCGGCGGGTTCCAGGTGGAGGGCCGGCCCAAGGCCGCGGACTGGGTCGACACAATGGTGCAATACAACGAATCGACACCGGGATACTTCCGCACCGTGGGAATTCCGGTCCTTCGTGGGCGCGACTTCGACGAGCGGGACCGAGAGGCCTCGCTGCCAGTGGCCATCGTGAACGATACCCTCGCACGGCAGTTCTTTCCGGGGGAAGATCCGATCGGGCAGCGGTATAAAGATGCCTACGACGGCAAGTGGCGCACCATTGTTGGCGTAGTTGCCTCCGTGAAGAATCAGCAACCCATGAACCCACCCATACCCGGCGTCTACGCTCCGTACGCACAGTCGCCTGGAAGGTGGATGTGGATTACTGTGCGCGCTCGCGGCGATGCCGCTCAGCTCACCGACACCGCGCGCACGGCGGTTGGCAGTTTGGACCACGATCTTCCACTGCTGAAGGTACGAACCATGAGCGAGGTCGTCTCAGACTCTCTCTCCGCACCCAGATTGCTGATGCAATGCCTGGCCGGCTTCGCCATCTTTGCTCTCTTGCTCGACGCTATCGGAATCTATGGCATCGTCGAGTATTCCGTCCGGCAACGCAAACATGAGATGGGAATACGGGTTGCGTTGGGGGCATCGTATAGCAACGTGGTCACCCTGGTCCTGCGCCGAGGAACACTACCGGCAGCTGTGGGTGTGCTTCTGGGTCTGCCCGTGGCGTTGGCCGCATCCGGCGTTCTGCGAACTCTTCTTTATGGAATCAGCCCGCGCGATCTGACGGTCTTCGCCGGTGTGCCCGTGATCTTGCTGATTATCGCGCTGGGAGCGAGCTTTCTGCCTGCGCGCAGAGCGGCAAAAGTGGACCCGATCATTGCTCTTCGCTGCGAATAGAAATGCAGGCCATTTCACGACCTTGCCCCAAGAGGATTTGCCCGTAACCAATTAGTCTAAGACTTGCGCTCTCGGCTCTGTTCCGTTCACTAACCCCAAAGGTCTGGGTTTGCCTACGGAACGCGCCTTCCACTATCGGTGCTCTGCGCAAGCCATGCTCGCTCATACTTATCAAGGCTCTCGCTGATGTAGCGCCAATATTCCGGCGACGTATCCATCTGAGCAACTTCGTCGACTATGGCTCGAAAATATCCGAAGCTTGCAATCGGCCCGCTGGCCTGCCCATTCAGCCAGGAGACATACTTCCTCGTGCATCCAAGCAGAAACGCACGTTCGACATGTTCAATCGGAACATGGTCAGAAAAGAGAGAATTTGCAAGCTTTTCGTCTGCTGGCGCAAATTCATGGACAACACAACTGCGCGTTTCAAAAAGCATCCGTAAATGTTTTACGTAGTTGGCCGCACCTTCAGTTTCGACTGCTGGCATCTGGATCACGTAGGGCCAGAACGCGTCGCAGATTTTAACTACGCCACGAGTATGCTGGTTGGTTGCGAATGTCACCTCGCATATGCCTTGTTGACATAATTCTTCGAAATACGCAATCACAGATCGACGGCTCTTTGCGAGAGACTTCGCAACACTCGACTGATCGACCTCCAGGCGAGCGCTGCTTCGGTCTGCACGCAGACACAGGAATACATAAAGCTTGAACGCTCCGTCCGACAGCAACGTCATCGCAGATGCGACTTCCCGCCCGGCAGCAAACCATCCGGTGGGATACTTCAGCCTTGCCCGTGTTGGCGTCGAATCAACCAGGGCTCAGCCTTTCGATCCTATCGCTCGAGAAAAGCGGTATACGAGCTTGTTGCCCACAGCCTCAGGTCCTTCAAGGGATGCTGTTGCGATTTCCGGGTACGCCGCGGCATAAGTATCTCGAACCTGATCGACAGAAAGCTTATGGCCAGGGTCAGGTAGCCGCACACCGTTGTAGGTAAATTCTCTTTCCATCTGTTCGACCTGCATCATGTCTCCTTCGTTACTGGGTAGTTTGTTTCGATGTTGTGCAGCATCTGCCAAGATGATCTTCTCTCGAAGCCTGTTCGCAACATTCATTTGCTCTGTCAGTTCTTCCTCGATGCGCATGATACGGGCAATTAGATCGTCCTTCGCCTGCCGTCGTAGTCGTGCAACCTTTGCTTGTATTGCCGCTTTCATCTTTGGCTCGACCTGCGCATACAACTCAAGAATCAAATGGCTCTTGGCCTGCCGCGCTTTGGGCGCGCGCCGACCCCCCAAGTACAACTGATAGGCGCATTCGTTCCGCTTGATTGTATTCGTCGATAACGACCGCCCGAAGAGAAGTCGCACTTCGTCTCGAATCGACGTTAACGTCACGTACCGATCAGCCTCGCGCAGTTTTTCAATTGCGGCTTCGACGCACTTTACGGTCTCTTTCTTTCGACTTTCCCATGTCGAAGCAAGCCAGACTGGACTTACTCGCTTAATCTTGTTATTGATCATGCCGTGCCTGGTGTGCTGAATGCTATCTGAACATTCTGAAGAGAGTCATCCCGGGTTTGCTCAATGAGACTCATCTCTTCGAGCATCAATTCGCAATCCTGCACAAGCTG
>PLST01000081.1 GCA_003164255.1 Acidobacteriaceae bacterium
CGGTTCAGATGGCTGCTCGAATCCGGCGCAAGAGGCCAGTTGCAAACTGCATATCAGATCCTGATCGCGAGTAGCCTCGAGAAACTTGAGGCGGGAACGGGCGACAAATGGAACAGCGGTAAAGTTGATTCCGACAACTCGGTGGAAGTTCCGTACGGAGGGAAGAAACTGTCAAGCGGCGAAAGGTGCTATTGGAAGGTCAGAATCTGGGATGAGGATGGCCGCCCAAGCCTCTACAGTAACCCTTCCTCCTTCGAGATGGGGCTGCTTAATCCGACCGATTGGCAGGGCAAATGGATCGAATCAGGAAAAGGGATCTCATCTCCGCTGCTGAGGAAGGAGTTCAGCTTGGATTCCGGCGTCAAGCGCGCTCGCATCTACATCTCTGGCATTGGCTACTATGAGCTGTACATCAATGGCAAGCGGGTTGGAGATCGTGTGCTTGAACCGGCCTCGTCGTACTACAACAATGATCAGCCGTTCAAACTCCATACCCGCGTCCTTTATGCAAGCTACGATGTAACGAATCTCCTGCGGGAGGGCATAAATGCGATCGGCGTCGTTCTGGGAAACGGCTGGTATAGCGCGGAGCAGGATGTAGCGCCCGCGCCGGCGGGCCGTTCTCCCTACGGCGACCGGCCGCGCCTGATTCTGCAAATGAACGCCGAAACGGACTCTGGCCAGACGCAGAGCATCGTTTCAGCTTCCAGTTGGAAAACTCACCCCGGCCCTATTACGTATAACGACATTTTTCACGGGGAGACGTACGATGCCCGCCTTGAGCAGCCTGGATGGGATGAGCCCGGCTTCAATGACGGATCATGGGGCGAAGCTCTATCGGCGGAACCGCCGAGTGGCGCCCTCACTTCAGAAATGCTCCCGCCCGAGCGGGTGGTCGAGACCATTCAGCCTGTGAGGATTGTGGTCCCAACGGATCCAGAGGGTTTCGAGAGGACGTATGTTTATGATTTCGGGCAACTCTTGAGTGGATGGGTCAGAATTAAACTATCGGGGCCGCGCGGCACCAAGGTGACGCTCAAGTACGGATCCAAAATCTACCCGGAAGATGACACCCTGGACAACCGCAGTAACATGAGGCCCGGGTCTGAGGCGCGGCAGCTCGACACCTACATCCTGAAAGGTGAGGGAGTGGAAACCTGGGAGCCGCGATTTACGCTGCATGGTTTCAGGTACGTCGAGGTGAGGGGAGACAAAGATCTCCCGGCGGTTCAAAGCATCGAAGGGCGGTTTGTGCGCTCTGACGTGGACTCCACAGGTTCATTCGATAGTTCGAACGCTCTGATTAACAGGATCCATGAAAACATCCGCTGGACATTCATGAGCAGCTTCCAAGGCATATTGCAGGACGCCGCTGATCGCGCTGAGCGCGAGGCATGGCTCGGAGATCCGAGCTTTGTGGCTGAGGACTACATTTACAACTTCGACATGGAAGCGTTTTGGGAGAAGTGGCTGAACGATATCCAAGACACCCAGAAGGAAAACGGGGACATACCGGTCGTGAGTCCAATCCATTGGCGCGATGGCATGAATACCTATCTCATGTGGCCGTGTTGGAAGAGCACGTACCCCCTTCTGACTTGGTACCTATATCAATACTATGGGGATAAGAGAGTTCTGGAAGCGCACTACCCGAGTTTGAAGAAGCTGATCGATTCGCTCAGCGCGAGCGCCAATGGCTACATCATATCCGAAGGGCTGGGAGACCATATGGAGCCGGAGAGTGATGGGAACACCCATTTCTCGCCCCTTCACACGCCGGCCGCTTTGACATCCACAGCCTACTACTATTACGAAACGTGGATAGTGGCCCAGATAGCCCAGGTCCTAGGTCAGACCGAGGATGCAAAGAAGTACTCGGCGTTAGCCGAGAACATTAAAGAAGCATTCAATCGCACTTTCTTTGATTCCGCGACCGGCGAGTATGCCACGGGGAGCCAGACTTCGAACGCCCTGCCGCTCTACTTGGATATGGTTCCAGAGAAGAACGTGCCGGAGGTTGTCAAACACCTTGTGGATGACATTATCGAAAAACATAGCGGACATCTCTCGACCGGGATCATCGGGTCGAACGCGCTTGCACAGACACTCCCACAACACGGCGCCGCGGACGTGGAATACAGAATCGCGACGCAGACAACATATCCCAGTCTCGGCAACCAGGTTACCAAGGGTGCAACCGCGGTTTGTGAAACATATGAATGCAGCCCGTGGCTGAGCCAGAACATGAAGATGTTTGGAAGCGTCGACAAGTTCCTTTACCGAAATCTTGCCGGGATCAGCCCCGCAGCCCCTGGGTACAGGCGGGCAATCATCAAGCCCCAGCCGGTTGGGGGTCTCCGCAGCGTGATGGCGACCGAGCAGACAGTGAGGGGACCGATCACCGTTTCGTGGATCAAGGGCGATACTTCCTTAGGTGTGAAAGTTTCGATTCCCGCTGGCATGCAGGCGGATATCGAAATTCCGAAAATGGGAATGATGGATTTGTCGATCGTAGAGGGCGGAAAAGCAGTGTGGTTGGGAAACAAATACACCGCCGGCACGGACGGAATCAGCGGCGCGAATGATGACGGAGATTCCATCGTGCTGCACGTGGGTTCCGGGTCTTACGATTTTGAGATGAACGGCAGATTGTTTTAGTTCAGGTGACTGGGGCGGCGGGAGCGGTGCTACCGTATTCCACTCGCGTGGCCAATCGGAGAGGAGAGTCCATGGTCAAGATGCATGATGTTGGCGCGCCAGCAGAATCGCAAGACAGAGTACGTCTCCGGCGTACCCTCAAGCTTCGCGACCCGATCTTCTGCGGAATTGTCATCATCTCTTGAATTGCGCCCGTCCCGATTTGTCGATTGGCGCAAGGTCTCTATCCGTCCAATTCAAGCATCAAGCTGTAAACGCGTTTATAACTGCTGCTCACCGATCCAGCGACCAAAGGATATGAGCGCCACTTAAGAATCTGAGGAGCTTCCAAATGGATGACAACGGTCCCTTCAAAGAGGGTGAACAATCCGGCAGTATGGCTTCAAGCAGATTGCCACGTCGCCAATTTCTCAAGCAAGCAGGAGTGGCCATTGGGGCAGTTGCTCCCGTGGGTCACTGGGCAGCCCATGCGCAAACTGTGCAAGAGGCGAATCGGGCTCTTTCACAGTCAGGGGCAGTCATTTCAGGGTCGGATGCAGCCGGTGTCACTTATCCCCGCATGTTTCGCGGCGCAAAACTAAAGATGCTTTCATTCCCGCTCGGAGGAGTCGGGGCGGGGAGCCTGGGTCTCGGTGGGCGCGGCCAGTTGAGGGACTGGGAGATATTTAATCGTCCCAATAAGGGATTCTCGC
Organism: Acidobacteriaceae bacterium; assembly: GCA_003164255.1. GTDB lineage: Bacteria > Acidobacteriota > Terriglobia > Terriglobales > Acidobacteriaceae > Telmatobacter. The sequence continues at coordinate 3,351 of PLST01000081.1, forward strand.
CGAATTATGCTTTCCCGGCTATTTGGGTGCAATCCGGAAATGCGCCTCCCATCGCCCGTGTCCTAGAGGCGCGAATCCAGCCTCCGTATGAAGGTCAGGACGGACTGGCGTGGCAAAACGTCCCTGGGCTCAGCCGCCTGCAAGGAGCTACATTCACCGGCGAGTATCCCCTGGCGCATATTGAATTCGAAGATTCGAAGCTGCCACTGAATGCGAGTCTGGACGCTTTCTCTCCTTTCATCCCACATGAGCCAGACGACTCGGGCTTGCCGGTCGCGATCCTACACTACCGAATCCATAACCCAAGCCATGCCGCGCTAAAGGTGGGCCTCGCATTTTCGGTTGACAACCCTATTCTGAACGGTGCTCCCGGTCTGTTCGGGGCAGGAGGAGCCGAGTCAAAGCGCGTCAACGAATATCTAGCGGAGAATCGTCTGGCCGGTTTACTCATGAGCAATCCAGGACTGGATACGAATGATCCAGTCCGTGGAACCTTTGTTTTGGCGGCGATTCCGCAACCAGACACACGTCTGACGCATTGGCGTGGATGGCCTAAAGCCGCGTGGTGGACTTCGCCCCTGATGTTTTGGGACGCTTTCGCTGCAAAAGGTGAGCTAGGTGAGGAACCTGGCGATATGAGTACCGTCGGCGTACTTTGTCAGACCCGAATGATCGAGCCGGGGCAAACCAGCGATTTCAAGTTCCTGCTGGCTTGGCATTTCCCGAATCGTACTCCGGATTGGTGCGGATGGACTTCCCCTCCGGGAAAAGGTAAGACAATCATCGGGAATTTCTACTCTGCGCGGTTCAAGGATGCGTGGGATGCAGCGCGCTACACGGCCGAGAACCTAAACGAATTGGAACGGCGGACGAGACGGTTTGTCCAGGTGCTTCGCGAAAGTAGCGTTCCGGAGCCGATCAAGGAGGCGGCGAGCGCAAATCTGTCCACCTTAGCTTCAACAACTTGCTTCCGCACCGCGGACGGCGAATTTCATGGGTTCGAGGGAAGCGACGACAACCTCGGTTGTTGCTATGGCAACTGCACTCACGTCTGGAACTATGAAACTGCTACAGCTTTTTTATTCCCATCGTTTGCGCGTTCACTGCGCAAGGCAGCGTTCGGATTTTCGCAAGATGAAGCGGGAGGAATCCGTGCCCGTCAAGTCCTTCCAGACGGCGAAACGCGCGACCCGATTGTAGCTGCGGACGGGCATATGGGCCAGATCATGCACGCCTATCTCGATTGGAAGTTGTCCGCTGATAAGGCGTGGCTTGAATCGATGTGGCCCCGTGTACGGCGTGCGCTTGCGTTCGCTTGGGTCCAGGGTGGATGGGATCCGTCCAAGACGGGTGTGGCAGTGGGAGTACAAAACAACACGTATGATGTTGCCTTTTTCGGGCCGAACCCATTGTGCGGAATCTATTACCTCGGAGCATTACGGGCCGGCGAAGAGATGGCACTCGCCGTTGGAGATCAAGCCTCGGCAGACGATTACAGGCGCATATTCCAGCAGGGCAGCCAGTGGATCGATGCGAACCTCTTCAACGATGAGTTCTATATTCAGCAGATCAAAGGGTTCACTCTGGACCAGATCAACCCTGAGCTGCGCATAGGAACGGAGGGATTCGATCCCAAGGATCCGCAGTTCCAGTTGGGCAGCGGATGCTTGATCGATCAACTGATCGGACAATACCTGGCACACGTGATGGACCTTGGATATCTGGTATCGCCGGATCATATTCAGATAGCGCTTGAATCCATATACAGATACAACTACAAGCGCACTCTTGTGGATCACGATAACGTAGAACGGACCTTCGCATTGAACGATGAGTCGGCTATGGTGATCTGCGACTATGGAAAGGCGGCACGACCGCGCATACCTTTCCCGTACTTTGCGGAGGTGATGACCGGATTCGAGCACTCGACAGCGGCCCTGATGTTGTACTCAGGAATGGTACCCCAGGGCATCGAGTGCATCCTAAACATTCGCGCGCGTTATGACGGCGAGAAGCGGAACCCTTGGGATGAGTCAGAATGTGGTCATCATTATGCGCGGGCGATGGCATCCTGGTCCAGCTTCGTTGCGGTAAGCGGTTTTGTCTATGATGGTAGACGAGCCGCAATTGTGGCTGTACCGCGCATTCCGCATCAATCCTTCCAATGTTTTTGGTCGACTGGCGCGGGATGGGGTTCATTCTCGTATAACTCCATCGCTGGCGGCACTCATTTCTCGATCGAGGTGATCGCAGGTACGCTGGCCTGCCGTTCATGCGAGATCACAGGATCGGGAAAAGCAACTTCGGCAGAGTGTAACAACGCTCGGCATCCTCATACGATCCATGCGGCCAATGGGAGGACCCTCTTCCTATTCGGCGAGCCGTTCACGCTAACAACAGGACAGACTTTAGAGCTTGAGGTGCGATCATGACCGAGAAGCCATGGATCGTTCTCGTCGGCGGCTTTCTTGGTGCGGGCAAGACCACTCTTCTGTTGGCGGCAGCGCGGGAGTTGGAGCGGCGGGGGTTGCGCAGCGCTCTTATCCTCAACGACCAGGGTGAAGCGTTGGTGGATGCCGAGTTTTCCGATTTGCATGGTTTTCAAAGCGGCGAAGTGACAGGAGGATGTTTCTGCTGCAGGTTTTCTGATCTTCTTCAGGTCATCGACCGGCTGCGCGAGCACTTCCCCGACGTCATCTTTGCTGAGCCGGTCGGAAGCTGCACAGACATTTCCGCCACTACGCTTCATCCGCTGCTCGAATTTAGTGAGACCTACCGGATCGCCCCTTATACCGTTCTTGTGGATCCGGTTCGAGCTGATGCTCTACTTTTCATTGGCGCCGACCCGAATCTCAGGTTTATTTTCGAAAAGCAATTGCAGGAGGCCGACCTGATTTGCATCACGAAGTCGGATATCTATCCCCACGTTCCGCAGATCGGCTACCCCACGGCCAGGCAGATAAGCGCGAAGACCGGTCAAGGTGTCGCGGCGTGGCTCGATGAAGTCCTCTCGGGAGGTCTTCGCGTCGGGAGCGAGATTCTCGATATCGATTATGAGCAGTACGCGCAGGCGGAGGCCGCGCTGGCCTGGCTGAATGCTGAGTTAAACATTCGCTGTAGAGTCCCACAATCTCCCGCCATGATTCTGGGACCTTTTTTCGATTGCTGTGATCGTGACTTCACCGCGGAGGGAATTTCGATCGTACACATGAAGGCTATCGTTCATGCGGACTCGGGTTTCGTTAAAGCGGCGATTTGTGCGAATGGACAGGCACCGACAGTGGAGGGCATGCTGGATGCGTCTCCCGCCCTGGACCACCACCTGCTGTTTAATCTAAGGGCGGTCGGAGAGGCGGGCAACGTGCGGCAGATCGTGGAGACGAATCTCGCAAGCATTGAAGGCGACTGCGCTGAACTCCGAATTCGATGCTTCCACCCTGCTGCACCAAAGCCTGAACGGCGTGTGAGTAGTTTTACATCATCTGTTCATTCGCTGGATTTGAAGTCCGATTTGTCGTCGAGGAAGGCTGGGACCGCGGCGACGAATCCACCATAGCCTTCCCCAAGAATGGGGCCATGTGTCCATCGATCATAACGACGATCCGCGCTGCATGTTTTCGGCATAGATCTGGTGCAGACAAGA